>CAZXTT010000045.1:0-6912 GCA_964643775.1 uncultured Rhizobiaceae bacterium
CAGACCTATATCCGCAACGGCCTGGCCTATGCCGCGCGCGTGCCGGCCTTTCTCGCCACCCATTCCATTCATGGCCGCCGCGCCCGCGCCATCATCGTGCATGAGCAGGTGGTGAGCATCGACACCGAGGAAGACCTGAAGCTGGCCGAACGCTTGCTCATGGCGCGCGAACAGGGCAAAACGGACGCATGAACGGCAGGACGCAACACCCCGACTGGATCGCCGCGCCAGGGCCCGATGCGCGCTGCGCCATCATCGCCGAGATCGCCCAGGCCCATGATGGCTCGCTGGGCACCGCGCATGCCATGATCGACGCCGCCGCCGAGGCCGGCGTGGACGCGGTGAAGTTTCAGACCCATATCGCCGATGCCGAAAGCACCCCCGGCGAGCCCTGGCGGGTGAGGTTCTCCCCGCAGGATGAAACGCGCTATGACTATTGGAAGCGCATGGAGTTCACGCCCGAGCAATGGGCCGGGCTGAAACGGCACGCCGAGGAAAGGGGGCTGCATTTCCTCTCCTCGCCCTTCTCCATGGAGGCGGTGGAGCTGCTGCGCGCCATCGGCGGCGTGGCGGCGTGGAAGATGGCGTCCGGCGAGATCACCAACTGGCCCATGCTGCGGGCCATGTGCGCCGATGGCAGGCCGGTACTGCTCTCCACCGGCATGAGCGATTTCGACGAAATCGCCGACACCGTGGCGCTGATACAGCGTGAAGACGCGCCGGTGTGCGTCATGCAGTGCACCTCCGCCTATCCCACCCCGCCGGAGCAGGCGGGCATCAATGTCATGACCGAATATGCCGCGCGCTTTGGCGTGGCGGTGGGCTATTCCGACCATTCCGCCACCATCTTTCCCGGCGTCATCGCCGCCTGGGAGGGCGCGAAGGTGATAGAGGCGCACCTGACGCTCTCGCGCCGCGCCTTCGGCCCGGATGTCGCGGCTTCCCTTACGGTGGAGGAAATGGCCGAACTGGTGCGCGGCGTGCGCCACGCCGAGGCCATGCGCGCCAATCCGGTGGACAAGGCGGCGCTGGCGGAGCGGGTGAAGCCCATGCGCGCGATCTTCATGAAGAGCCTGATGCTGAAGCGCGACATGAAGGCCGGCGAAACCATCACCGAAGAGGTGCTGACCGCGCGCAAGCCCGGCGGCGGCATCTCCGCGCGCGAACATGAGCGCGTGCTGGGCCGCAGGCTGGCGCGGGACGTGCCGGCGCTGACGCCATTGCAGGAAGAGGATCTGGCATGAGCGAAAAGGCCGTTACCCCCGGCGACAGGCGCAAGGTCTGCGTGGTCATCACCGCGCGGCCTTCCTATGCGCGCATCAAGACAGCGCTTCAGGCCCTGCGCGCGCGCGATGATGTGGAATTGCAGATACTGCTGACGGCCTCCACCCTGCTGCACCGCTATGGCGAGGTGGCCAGGGTCATCGAGGCCGACGGCTTCGACATCACCTGGCGCATCCATTCCATCGTGGAGGGCGAAAACCTCGTCACCCAGGCCAAGTCCACCGCCGTCGGGCTGGCCGAAACCGCCACCGCGCTGGAAAACCTCAAGCCGGACGTGGTCGTCTCCATCGCCGACCGCTTCGAGACCATCGCCACAGCAATAGCCGCCAGCTACATGAACATCCCGCTGGCCCATGTGCAGGGCGGAGAGGTGACGGGCAACATCGACGACCGCGTGCGCCATGCCGTCACCAAGCTGGCGGATTTGCATCTGGTGGCCTCGAAGGGCGCGGCGCAATACGTGCACTCCATGCACGAGCCGGAAGAGACCATCCACCTCACCGGCTGCCCCTCCATCGACATCGCCCGCCGCGCGCAGGAAAATCCGCGATTGCCCGATGATTTCTTCGCCCGCTTCGGCGGCGTCGGCGCGGAATTCGACCTGCGCGAGACGGATTATCTGGTGGTCATGCAGCACCCAGTCACCACCGAATACGAGCATGCCTACGAGCAGGCAGAGGAAACGCTGGCGGCCATATCGGAGCTGCAAATCCCCACCGTCTGGTTCTGGCCCAATGTCGATGCCGGCGCGGACGCCACCTCCAAGGCCATTCGCATCTGGCGCGAGCGCGGCAGGCTTCAGCATGTGCATTTCTTCCGCAACATGCCGCCGGAGGATTTCTACCGCCTGCTCATGCACTCGAAAGGCATCGTCGGCAACTCTTCCGTCGCCATTCGCGAATGCGCCTATCTCGGCGTGCCAGCGGTGAACATCGGCAATCGGCAGGTGGCGCGCGAGCGCGGGCCGAACGTCATCGACGCGCCGCATGACAGGCGGGCTATCATGGAGGCCTTACGCCGCCATATGAAACATGGCAAATACCCCTCCGCCGACATCTATGGCGACGGCCGGGCAGGGGAGCGCATCGCGCAGGTGCTGGCCACCGCGCCGCTGAAGCTGAAGCACGAATACGCCCACCACCGCACCACCAAGCCTCGCGCGGAATGGCCTTTGGCCATGTTGCCGGGTGTATGACCGAAATAACGGCCTCTGATTGAAACATGCATGGTCCTGTTGGCCTCTGGCCCGCAGGGGCATGATGATGTATTCCTTGTCGCGATTGGCGAGGGATGTCGTTTTGGGTGGGCGGGGAGACCGGGTATTTGTTGGTTGGAGCTGGAATTCAGAGGCGCATGATGGACAGTGATCAGGACAGGCTGGATTACGGGCGCCGGATCATAGATATCGAGATCGGGGGGCTGCGTGACCTTCGGGAGAGGTTGGGGAGCTCTTTCGTCGAGGCGGTGAAGTGCATTCTGGCATGCACGGGATCCGTCATCGTCACCGGCATGGGAAAATCTGGCCACATAGGGCGGAAGATCGCCGCCACCATGGCTTCCACGGGGACATCCGCCTATTTCGTGCATCCAGCCGATGCCAGTCATGGCGACCTTGGCATGCTGAGCTCCAATGACATATTGCTGGCCATCTCCAATTCCGGAGAAACCCGCGAATTGTCGGACATATTGTTGTTCGCGAAGAAGAACAAGTTGCCAGTCCTGGCCATCACCAAGGATGCGAATTCCACCCTCGGGCGGATAGCGGATATCGTCATGGAGCTTCCCGACAGCAAGGAAGCCTGCCCGCTGGAGCGGGCCCCGACGACTTCCACCACGGCGGCCCTGGTGCTTGGTGACGCCCTTGCCATGACATTGATGAAGGAGCGGGATTTCAAGGAAGCTGATTTCGTCAATCTGCATCCGGGAGGCAAGCTCGGGGCCGCGCTGTTGACGGTGGAAGAGCTCATAGAGCGCCATGGCGACGAGGAATTGCCGCTGGTTGGCGAGGACACGCCCATGCAGGAAGTGGTGCTGACCATCACCAGGGGGATGCGCGGCCATGCCGGGGTGGTCGATGACGAGGGGCGTCTTGTCGGCATAATCTCGGACGGTGACTTGCGGCGCGCCTATGGCTTGCAGGAAGCCAACCCCGATGCCGCGGCCATCATGTCCCGCAATCCCAAGACGGTCGGGAGATCCATGCGCGCCTACGAGGTGCGCGATCTCATGAAGCGCCACAAGATTTCCGCCGTTTTCGTGGTTGATGGCGACAATCGGCCCATAGGCATCCTGCATCTGCAGGAATTGTTGCGGCTTTAGGAATCAAGAAAGCAAGACACCATGAGCAAGACCGTTTCGGCAGGCGGCGTCAGGTTCAGCAATCACGGCCCCCTGGCCATCATCGCCGGGCCATGCCAACTGGAGAGCCGCGATCACGCCATGATGATGGCGGAGAATCTGAAACGGCTGTCCGAGGAGCTGGGCATGCCCATGGTGTTCAAGTCCTCCTTCGACAAGGCCAACCGCACCTCCCTGAACAGCGAGCGCGGCATGGGGCTGGATGCCTCCCTGAAGGTGTTCGGGGAAATCCGCGAAACGTTCGGCATGCCGGTGTTGACCGACGTGCATCTGCCGGAGCAATGCGATGTGGTGGCCGGGGTTGTCGACATTCTCCAGATACCGGCCTTCCTGTGCCGCCAGACGGATTTGCTGGTGGCCGCCGCCCGGACGGGCAAGGCCATCAACGTCAAGAAGGGGCAGTTCCTCGCCCCCTGGGACATGGAGAACGTGGCCAACAAGATCGCCGCCTCCGGCAATGACGACATCATGCTGTGCGAGCGCGGCGTCAGTTTCGGCTACAACACGCTGGTCAGCGATTTTCGCGGCCTGCCGATAATGGCGGCGCTTGGCTATCCGGTGATTTTCGACGCCACCCATTCCGTGCAGCAGCCGGGCGGGCGCGGCGGCTCTTCGGGCGGGCAGCGTGAATTCGTTCCCGTCCTGGCGCGCGCCGCGGTGGCGGTCGGCGTTGCCGGGGTGTTCATCGAAACCCATGAAGACCCGGACAATGCCCCCTCGGACGGCCCCAACATGGTGCCGCTGCGCGAGATGAAGGCGTTGCTGAGCCACCTGCGCGATCTCGATGCATTCACCAAGGAGCGCGCGCGGGAGGGCGGGCATGGCTGACGTCGTCATCATAATCCCGGCGCGGCTGAAATCGACCCGCTTCCCGGACAAGATGCTGGCCCCGCTGGCCGGCAGGAGCGTCATTCAGCACAGCTACCTGGCCGCCCGCAAGGTGGCGGGCGTCAGGAACGTTTACGTGGCCACCGACAGCGAGAAGATTGCCGATAACGTGCGCCAGGTCGGGGCCGACGTCATCATGACCGACGAAACATTGCGCAATGGCACCGAGCGGGTGGCGCAGGCATTGGAGCGGCTAGAGGCGCGCCCCGATCTGGTCATCAACTTCCAGGGGGACGCGCCACTGACGCCTCCGTGGTTCGCCGAAAGCCTCATCGATGCGGCGCTGCGGGACGAAAGCGCCGACATGCTGACCCCGGTGTTGCGTTGCAGCCAGCAGACCCTGGCCTCCTTCCTGCGGGACAGGCGCAACGGGCGCGTGGGGGGCACCACGGCGGTGTTCGACAACAGCGGACGGGCGCTCTATTTCAGCAAGGAGGTGATCCCCCATGGCGCGGGGGAGGACGATGATCCGACGGAGGTCTACCATCACGTCGGCCTCTATGCCTATCGCCCGCAAGCGCTGGCCCGCTATGTCAGCCTGCCGCCGGGGCGGCTGGAGAAGCTGGAGGGGCTGGAACAACTGCGCTTTCTTGAAAACGGCATGAAGGTGCGCGTGGTCGAGGTGGACGCCAGGGGGCGCGAGTTCTGGGAAATCAACAACCCCGGGGATATCGGGATAGTCGAGAATATACTCAAGGGCGATCCCCTGTAGCGGGATGCCCGTCGGGAAGCCAGCCTGCATGATTGCCTCTGGCGGGGTGTTTTCGTGAGCTCCCTGGGCTCTTCAGGAGTGTTTCACTTCGCGACCAGCCAGGATTCGATGCGCGCGAGCGCCTCTTCCAACTCCCTTTCCCCGCGTGGAGCGTTTTTTTCTCCACAGGCGTCCGCATCCATTGCCCGCGGGTGCAGCCATTGCGCCAGCCCCCGCGCCACCAGCCCCTGACACAGGGCCCTCATGTCGCGCGGCGGCGAGAGAACCCCCCGCACAGCCAGCCAGCGCATTATCCCGTGATCAGTGCGCCACGTGAGCCAGGGGCGCTGTCTTTGCAGGTCAAACAGGAACACCTGCTTGCCGGAGAGCACGGCCTCGGCGATCATGGAGGCGGAATCGGAAGTCACCACGAAACAATCCGCCAGTCGCAGCAGCGCCCGGTGTGGATTGTTGTGCTGTCCGTTTTCCCGCCAGTAGTAGAAGCGCGACGGCGCGCCGAGAACTTCGTGCAGGACGCGCGCCTGCCGGCTGCCGGTGCGGGGCGATGTGGAAACGACCCAGCCGCCTCCGATTTCGCTAATCAGTGAAAACACGTCCTGGCCGAGCTTTTTGGCGTCGCGCGCGTCGAACCTCAGCGGCCAATGCGCCCCACCGACCAGCACGCCCATCAGGGGGCGCGGCAGGCCGGAAAACTTTTCGCGCCAGCGCGCCAGTTCGCGCTCGTCCGTTTCCGCCGGCAGCACGGGCGGCAGATCCAGCATGACGACATTGGACTCGCGCGGCAGGCCGTATTGCGGCGTGCTCAGCACCATGTCGAACCAGCACAGCGGGGCGCGTGGACGCCCCAGCCATATTATGCGGGCATTTTCATTCCGGCGCTGTATCCAGCGCGCCACGGGCACTGCCCGGCGGCCCACGCCGATGACCACGTCGGGCCACGGTGGCTCGAATTGCCGCCGGGCATGCGCCGGCAGGATTTTCAATGTAGGCGGCAGCAGCAAGTTGGGCACAACGCGCAGCGCGTTCCATGCAAGCTGTTTTTCCTCCAGCCGCGCCTCCACGCCCTGCCCGCGCAACCGCTTGGCAAGCTTCCGCCCAAGAGCCAGCACCTGCGCGTTGTCACCCCTGCGATGACCAAGCAGCAACCAGATTGTCCTGTAATCAGTTACCGGCACCTGTGGCCTCCTCGATGAATGGCATCAACACCCCATCTCCCCGCGGTTGGCTGGATATAGGCCCAAAACCGCTCCGCCATAAAACCCAATTTGATCGGAAAATGCTTCAGGCGAACAAACTGAAAGAACCGTTGCAGACGGTGATAGCTGAAAGCGGCTTTGGCAGCGGCGGAAAACCGGGACGCTATTTGGGTCAGGTTGACGCTCCGGACGCCGGCCAGCAGGATGATCAGGCCAGCCAGCGTCTTGAGCCGCAACTTGCTCAGGGAGGGATGTGCGCCTGACGCCGGGAAGAGGGCTCCGGGGAGTTCAGGGTCTGGACTCGATAAATGCGTGGATGCCAGTTACCGGATTCGTCCATTTCATCTGATTATCCGGCTCCTGGCCAGTTGTGTCGTGTAGTATGCAAGGGGGAAGGCTTTTGTGAATGCAAGTGGCGGAGAGGGAGGGATTCGAACCCTCGAGACGGTTACCCGCCTACACGCGTTCCAGGCG
>CAZXTT010000046.1:0-3444 GCA_964643775.1 uncultured Rhizobiaceae bacterium
GGCGCGCATCGAGCGGGCCGTGTGGCTGGCGCGCGCCGCCATGTGGGTGGAGCGGCTGTGGCTTGCCCTGTGGCCGCTGCTCATGGTCGCCGGGGCATTCGCGCTTTACGTCATGCTGGGGCTGGCGGAGTGGCTGCCCGGCTGGGGGCGGCTAGTGGTGCTGGTATTAGCGGCGGCGGCCCTTGTCTGGCTGGGAGTGCGCGGGGCGCGGGAATTTCGCGTTCCGACGCGGCGCGAGGCCATGGCGCGGGTGGAGCGCAAGTCGCGCCTCGAGCATCAGCCGCTGCGTTCCCTCGGCGATGAACTGTCCAACGCCAACGAGGCCCCCCCGGAAACGCGCGCCCTGTGGCTGGCCCACCGCCGGCGGCTGGCGCGCATGATTTCGTCGCTGCGCCCCGGATGGCCGCGCTCCGGCGTGCTGCGGCGCGATCCCCATGCCCTGCGCTTCGCCCTGTTGCTGGCTCTTGTTGCCAGCGTGATGCTTGGCGGGCTGGACGGTTTTCGCGACAACCTGCGGCTGGCCTTTTCGGTAAGCGGCGCGGCCAGCGCCCGCGAGGCGGCGCTCGATGCCTGGCTCAATCCACCGGCCTTTACCGGCAAGCCGCCGGTAGTGCTGGCGGCGCGCGGCGAGGTGGCCTTCGCCGGACGCGGAGAGAAGGTCGCCGCGCCCGCAGGCTCGAAGCTGGTGGCGCGGGTGATGGCCGATGAGCCGCCGTCTCTCGAACTTTATGAAATGACTGCCTCCGGCAGGGCCGGCAGGCATCTCTCCAGCAGCCTGTTCAGCGGCTCGCCGCAAGAGGGCTTCCGCATGGACAAGAAGCTCTCCCGCCCCGTCGTGGCGGTCATCGACTCCGGCGGCGAAATGGCCCGCTGGCTGATTGACATAACGCCCGACGATCCGCCGAAGGTCTCCCTGAGCAAGCCGCCCGGACGAAGCGCAATCGGCGACCTCGTGCTGCATTGGCGGGCCAGCGATGATTACGGCGTGGCCGGGGTGAAGGCGCGCATCGAGCTGGCCGGCGGGGGGCAAGGGGCGCGGGAAGGACGGGAAGGCGAACGCCCGCCACTGAAATACGATCCGCCGGTCTTCTCCATTCCGCTGCCCAGGGGCAACGCCAAAAAGGCCGGCGGCACCTACAGCCGCAACCTGGCGGCCCATCCGTGGGCGGGCATGGAGGTGGTCATGTGGCTGGAGGCCGCCGACCAAGCCGGGCAGGTGGGGCGCTCGCCGCCATACCGTTTCCGCCTGCCGGGGCGGGTATTCCGCAAGCCGCTGGCGCGGGCGCTGGTGGAGCAGCGGCGCGACCTCATCCTGCATCCCGGCCTGTCGCGCGACATAGCCCTGACGCTGGCCGCCTTCCTCGCCTGGCCGGAGGGCATCGCCGACGAGGCGGGGGTCTATCTCGGCCTGCGCCATGCCGCCTTGCGCCTGCGCGATGCGCGAAGCGACGAGGAGCTGAAGGAGGTGGCGGCGCTGCTGTGGGAACTGGCGGTGGACATAGAGGATGGCGACCTGAGCGATGCCCGCAAGGCGCTGGAGGCGGCGCGCAAGGCGCTGGAAGAGGCGCTGGCGCGCGGCGCTTCGGAACAGGAGATAGCGCGCCTCACCGAGCAACTGCGTCAGGCCATGAACCGCTACCTGCAATCGCTGGCCCGCCAGATGCGGAACAACCCCCAAGGCGAGCGGCGAATGGGCGAGGGGCGCGAGGTGACGCCGCAAGAGCTGAACAAGATGCTCGACCGGCTGGAGGACATGGCCAAGACCGGCTCGCGCGATGCGGCGCGCCGGATGCTGGCCGAACTGGACCAGATGCTGCGCAACCTGCAACCACAGGCGGGAGCCCCCGGCAAGCCCACCCCGCAGGAACGGGCGCTGGGTGAATTGCAGGAGATGATGCGCCAGCAGCAGAAGCTGATGGACGACACCTGGCGGGCCAGGCCACGGCGCGGAGGCGGCGGCGATGAAGGGCGCGAGGGACAGCAGCCGCAACAGGGGCAGCAGGGGCAGCAGGGGCAGCAGGGCCAGCCACGGCAAGACGGGCGGCAAGGCGGCATGCAAGGAGGCATGCGGGGCGATGGACAGGGGCAGGGCATGGACGAACTGGCGCGCCGCCAGCAGGAGCTGGCGCGGCGGCTGGGAGAGCTGACCAGGCGGCTGGAGCAGCAAGGCGGGCAGGCCCCCGGCGGATTGAAGAAATCACGCCGCGCCATGCGGGGCGCGGGTGATGCGCTGGGCAAGGGGCGACGCGGAAAGGCGCTCGACAGGCAGGCGGAGGCGCTACGCGCCCTGCGCGAGGGGGCGCAAAAACTGGCCCGGCAGGTGGCGCGCCAGCGCGGCAAGGGGCGCGGCGGACGCTTCGGCCGCTGGGGCCGGGGGACTGATCCGCTGGGGCGGCCCCTGCGCAATTATGGAGAAACGCGCGGCCCCGACGAGGACATGCTGCCCTCCGAATCAGCGGTGGAACGCGCCCGGCGCATACTGGAGGCCCTGCGCGAAAGGGCCAACCGCAACGACCGGCCCAGAAAGGAGCTGGATTACCTGGAGAGGCTGCTCAAGGGCCTCTATTGAGGCGGATACGATTACTCCGCTTCTATCTCGTTCATGTATTCGCGGGTCAGGTTCTTGGACAGCTCGACGGCGGGCTGGTCGAAGGGGTTTATGCCCTTGGCGTAGCCGACGAGAATGGTCTCCAGCATAAAATGCATGAACAGGCCGCCCAGCGCGTATTCATCGACCTTCTCCAGCTTCATGGTGCGCACCGGGCGGCCGCGGCTGGCCAGTGTTTCGGCGGTGGCGCGCTGCTGGCAGTCGGTCATGTCGCCTATGGTGCGCCCGGCCAGCATGTCGAGCTTGGGCAGGTGGCTGTAGCCCTTCGGCATGCGCAGGCCGCGGCCTCGGGTATTGAGCATTATGATGGTGAACAGCTTGTCGTTTGGCCCGTCGAGGTAGAGCTGAAGCTGCGAGTGCTGGTCCACCGGGCCGACGGCGGTGACCGGCTGGGAGCCCTCGCCATGCTTGCCGAGGCTCTCCGCCCACAGTTGCTGAAACCACGCGGCCAGCAGGCGCAGGCGCGACGAATATGGCATGACGACCACCGAATTGACGGGGCGGGACTTCTCCAGCGCCACGTAGGCGGCGGCAGCCGCCGCCGGGGGGCAGTCGTTGGCGGCAACCCCGGACAGCAGGGGCAGCAGGACGCTGGCCGCGCCCTCGCGCATGCGCGCCGGATCCATGCCGAACAGCATGGCAGGCAGCGAGCCGACCGAGGAAAGCACCGAATAACGGCCGCCGATATTGGGGTGATGATCCACCACCATTATGTCATGCAGGGCGGCAATGGCGCGCAGGGGGTTTTCCTGTTCGCTGCCCGGCTGGGTGAGGATGACCACGTGCCTGTTGACCCGGTCGCCGAGGCCTGCCTCTTTCAGCTTCTCTATGGTGTG
>CAZXTT010000047.1:0-8911 GCA_964643775.1 uncultured Rhizobiaceae bacterium
TACACCTATGACAGCTTCACCGCCGAATGGGGCCCCGGCCCGGCGGTGGAGAAGGCCTTCGAGGAGGTCTGCGGCTGTGACGTGAAGATGGTCGGGCTGGCCGATGGCGTGAGCATTCTCAACCGCCTGAAGCTGGAAGGCGGCGGCACGAAGGCCGACATCGTGCTGGGGCTGGACACCAACCTGATGGCGGAAGCGCGCGCCACCGGCCTGTTGGCGAAGCACGGCGTCAGGGCGGAGGGCCTGAAGCTGCCGGTGGAATGGAAGGACGACACCTTCCTGCCCTACGACTGGGCCCATTTCGCCGTCATCTACGACAGCGAGAAGATCAAGAACCCGCCCGCCTCGCTGAAGGAGCTGGTGGAGGGGCCGGAGGATGTGAAGATAGTTCTGCAGGATCCGCGCACCTCGACGCCGGGGCTGGGCTTCCTGCTGTGGATGAAGGCGGTCTACAAGGACAAGGCGGCGCGGGCCTGGAGGAAGCTATCGCGGCGGGTGCTGACGGTGACGCCCGGCTGGTCGGCGGCCTACGGGCTGTTCACCAAGGGGGAAGCGCCCATGGTGCTCTCGTATGTCACCTCGCCGGCCTATCACATGGTGGTGGACAAGACGGAGCGCTACCGGGCGGCGAAATTCGCCGAGGGCCATTACCTGCAGATCGAGGTGGCGGCGGCCGTGAAGACCAGCAAGAACCCGCGACTGGCGAAGAGGTTCCTTGCCTTCATGCTCACCCCGGGCTTTCAGGATCACATCCCGACCAGGAACTGGATGTTCCCGGCGGGGCGCACCTCCGGGCCGCTGCCGGAGGCGTTCGGCAAGCTGGTCAAGCCGGGGAAAACGCTGATGTTCACCCCCGACGAGGTGGCCAGAAACCGCAAGGCATGGATAGCCGAGTGGCTCGACGCCATGAGCAAGTGAGGCCATGAACGACAAGGCGGCCACGGGAGCATGGAGACGGCCCGCCGCGGCGGCGGTGGCGCTCATGCTGCTGGCCGCGCTGGTGGGGCTGGCGGTGGGCGCGCTGCTGGCGGCCTCGCCGCCCTCCGGCGAGGGAGCGGGGGCGCTGGCCGCCCTTGGCGAGCCTTACGTGTGGCGGGTGGCGCGCTTCACCCTGTGGCAGGCGGCGCTTTCGGCGCTGCTTTCGGTTCTCTTCGCCCTGCCGGTGGCGCGCGCCTTCGCGCGGCGCGGCCGGTTCGCCGGGCGCGGGGCCTTCCTGCGCCTGATCTCGCTGCCGCTGGCCATTCCGCAACTGGTGGCGGTGCTGGGCATTCTCTCCGCCTGGGGCAGGAACGGCTGGCTGGCCGACGCCATGGCGGCCATGGGGCTGGAGCAGCGGCCCGATATCTACGGGCTGGGCGGCATATTGCTGGCGCACGTGTTCTTCAACATGCCGCTGGCGGCGCGGCTGTTCATCGGGGCGCTGGAGCGGCTGCCGGACGAATACTGGCGGCTTTCGGCGCAACTGGGCATGGGGCCGGCGGCCATCTGGCGGCACGTGGAGTGGCCTGCCCTGCGGGTGGTGCTGCCCGGCGTGCTGATGCTGATCTTCATGCTCTGCGCGGCCAGCTTCACGGTGGTGCTGACCCTGGGCGGCGGCCCCGCGGCGACGACGCTGGAGGTGGCCATATACCAAGCCCTGCGCTTCGATTTCGATCCGCCGCGGGCGGTGGCGCTGGCGCTGTTGCAACTGTTGCTGAGCGGGGCGCTGTTCATCGCCCTGCGGCGCTTTTCCGGGGTGGGTGACACCCTGGCCGGGCTGGGGCGCGCGGCGCGGCGCTTCGACGGGGCCGGGCCGATGGCGCGGCTGACCGATGGCTGGTGGCTGGGGCTGGCGGCGCTATACGTGGGGCTGCCGCTGCTGGGGGTCATCGTTTCCGGGCTGGGGGCCGAGCTGGGGCGGCTGTTGACGGAGACGGCCCTGCACCGGGCGCTCGTTACCTCGCTGCTGCTGGCGCTGGCGGCGGCGGGGCTAGCGCTGCTGCTGACCTGGGGGCTGCTGAGCGCCCTGCGCGGGGCGCGCGGCGAGGTGGCGGGCGGGCCGCCGGCGGTGGCCGCCGACGTGGCGGCCAGCCTGGTGCTGGCGGTTCCGCCGCTGGTCGTCGGGGCGGGCTGGTTCGTGCTGCTGCGGCCGGCGGGGCGGCTCGACCTGCTGGGGCCGCTGGTGGTGGCGGTGATAAACGCCGTGATGGCCCTGCCCTTCGCGTGGCGGGTGCTGATGCCGGCCTTCAGGGAGGCGCAGAACAATTACGGGCGGCTGTGCGCGCAACTGGGGATAGGCGGGTTGGCGCGCCTGCGGCTGGTGGACTGGCCGCTGCTGCGCCGCCCGCTGGGGCTGGCCGGGGCGCTGGCCATGGCCCTGTCGATAGGCGACCTCGGGGCCATCGCCATGTTCGGCTCGGAAAATTTCCGCACCCTGCCGTGGCTGCTCTATTCGCGGCTGGGCAGCTATCGCACCGAGGACGCGGCGGGGCTTGCGCTCATCCTGCTGGTCTTTATCCTGCTGCTCATGCTGCTGGCCGAGCGGCTGGCCGAAAGCGGAGAGCGGCGATGAGCGGGCTGGAGGTGCGGCTGGAGGACGTGAGGTTCCGCTACGAGGACATGGAGATGCATTTCGACTTCTCCATCCCGGCGGGGGAGTTGTGCGCCGTCATGGGCCCTTCGGGAGCGGGCAAGACCACGGTGCTGAACCTGATAGCTGGGTTCGAGACGCCGCGCGGCGGGCGGGTGATGATCGGCGGCGCGGACATGACCGCCGCGCCACCGGCGGAGAGGCCGGTGAGCATGATATTCCAGGAGCACAACCTGTTCGCCCATCTCGACGTGCGCACCAACGTGGCGCTGGGCATCGACCCCTCCGGGCGGGTGAGTGTTGGCGATGAGGCGCGCATCGGGGAGGCGCTGGAGCGCACCGGGCTGGGCGGGCTGGAAGGGCGGCTGCCCGGCGAATTGTCCGGCGGCCAGCGCCAGCGGGTGGCCATCGCGCGCGCCCTGCTGCGCGAACGTCCGGTGATGCTGCTTGATGAGCCGTTCGCCGCCCTGGGGCCGTCGCTGCGCGAGGAGATGCTGGAGCTGGTGGCCGAGATCCACGCCGAGAAGGGTTTCACCATCCTGCTGGTCACCCACCAGCCGGGCGACGCGCGGGCCATATCCGAACGCACGCTTTTCGTCGAAAACGGGCGCGTGCTGGCCAATGCGCCGACCGGAGAGCTGTTCGCCATGGCCGCCGAACTGCCGGAGCTGGCGGCCTACCTGGGGGCGGAATGGCGGGCGGATCATTAAAAAGCATTACGCTTACGCAAGCGTCAGCTTATTTTGCTTGCCACTGCCGGCAAGGTGGGGTTAGCTGTCATTGCATGCGACATTTCGCGCAGGGAACAGGCTACGGCGATAATCCGTGATGGGCAAAAGGCCCGCCATTGACGGCAATTGACGGAAATCAAGGCGTGAAAGGAAATCACACATGGCCCGCAACAAGATCGCGCTCATAGGCGCCGGCATGATAGGCGGCACGCTGGCTCACCTGACCGCCATGAAGGAGCTGGGTGACGTGGTGCTGTTCGACATCGTCGAGGGCACGCCGCAGGGCAAGGCGCTCGACCTGGCGGAAAGCTCGCCGGTGGAGGGTTTCGACATAGCCTTCAGGGGGACAAATGAATATGCCGCCATCGAGGGCGCGGACGTGGTCATCGTCACCGCCGGCATTCCGCGCAAGCCGGGCATGAGCCGCGACGACCTGCTGGAAATCAACCTCAAGGTGATGAACCAGGTGGGCGCGGGCATCGCCAAGTATGCGCCGGATGCCTTCGTCATCTGCGTCACCAACCCGCTCGATGTCATGGTGTGGGCGCTGCAGAAATATTCCGGCCTGCCGGAGAACATGGTGGTGGGCATGGCTGGCGTGCTCGATTCGGCGCGCTTCCGCTATTTCCTCGCCGAGGAGTTCAATGTCTCGGTGCGCGATGTCACCGCCTTCGTGCTCGGCGGTCATGGCGACACCATGGTGCCGCTGCCGCGCTATTCGGCGGTGGGCGGCATACCGCTGCCCGACCTGGTGGAAATGGGCTGGACGACCGAGCAGCGCATCGAGGAGATAGTCCAGAGGGTGCGCGACGGCGGGGCCGAGATCGTCGGCCTGCTGAAGACCGGCTCGGCCTACTACGCCCCGGCCAGCTCGGCCATCGCCATGGCCGAAAGCTACCTCAAGGACGCGCGGCGCATCCTGCCATGCGCGGCGCGGGTCAATGGCGAATATGGCGTCAAGGGCCTTTACGTCGGCGTGCCGGTGCTGATCGGGGCCAATGGCGTCGAGAAGGTGGTGGAGATCAGGCTCGACAAGGAAGAGAAGAAGGCCTTCAACAAGTCGGTGGAGCACGTCAAGGCGCTCATGGAGGTGGCCAGGGGCATCGCCCCCGACCTCGCCTGATTACCCTTTCCAAATCATGCGAACAGGCCTTGCAAGGCATGGCCGAGCTGCGGGGAAGATCATGAATATTCACGAATACCAGGCCAAGGCGCTGCTGGCCTCCTTCGGGGTGGCTACGCCGCGTGGCGAGGCGGCCTTTTCCGTCGAGGAGGCGGTGAAGGCGGCGGAGAAGCTGGGCGGTCCGGTGTGGGTCGTCAAGGCGCAGATACACGCCGGCGGGCGCGGCAAGGCAGGCGGGGTGAAGGTCTGCCACTCCATCTCCGAGGTGGAAGAGGCGGCGCGCGACATACTCGGCAAGACGCTGGTCACGAAACAGACCGGCCCGGCGGGCAAGGTGGTGCGGCGGCTGCTGGTCGAGGAAGGCTCGGCAATAGCGCGCGAGCTGTATCTTTCCTGCCTGGTGGACAGGGGCAGCTCGCGCATCTCCTTCATAGCCTCCACCGAGGGCGGCATGGACATCGAGGAGGTGGCGAAAGAGACGCCGGAGAAGATCTTCACCATCGGTGTCGATCCGGCTGCCGGATATTCGCCCTACGTGGGCCGCGCCGTGGCCAGGGCGCTGGGGCTCGAGGGGGCCCTGTTCAAGGCCGGTGGCAAGCTGGTGGGCAATCTCTACCGCGCCTTCAGCGAGAAGGACATGAGCCTGCTGGAGATCAACCCGCTGGTGGTCACGGAGGAAGACGAGCTGATCTGCCTCGACGCCAAGGTCAACCTCGAGGACAACGCCCTCTACCGCCATCCCGAGCTGCAGGAGCTGTATGACCCGGACGAGGAGGACGCGCGCGAGCGCGAGGCGGCGAAATACGACCTCAGCTACATCGCCCTCGACGGCGACATAGGCTGCATGGTCAACGGCGCCGGGCTGGCCATGGCGACCATGGACATAATCAAGCTCTACGGGGCGGAGCCCGCCAACTTCCTCGACGTGGGCGGCGGCGCGACCACCGAGAAGGTCACCGCGGCATTCAAGATCATAACCGCCGACCCCAAGGTGCGGGGCATACTGGTCAACATCTTCGGCGGCATCATGCGCTGCGACATCATCGCCGAGGGCGTGGTGGCGGCGGTGCGCGAGGCGGGGCTGTCGGTGCCGCTGGTGGTGCGGCTGGAGGGCACCAACGTGGAAAAGGGCAAGGAGATAATAGGCTCCTCGGGGCTAAACATCATAGCCGCCGACGATCTCGACGACGCGGCGCGCAAGATCGTCGACGCGGTGAAGGAGGCCTGACATGTCCATTCTGGTAGGCAAGGATACGCGCGTCATCTGCCAGGGCCTGACCGGCGCGCAGGGCACCTTTCACACCCGGCAGGCGATCGAATACGGCACCAACATGGTCGGCGGCGTGACCCCCGGCAAGGGCGGCATGACCCACCTCGACCTGCCGGTGTTCGACACGGTGCGCGAGGCAAGGGAAAAGACCGGGGCCAACGCCACCGTCATATACGTGCCGCCGCCGTTCGCCGCTGACGCCATACTGGAGGCGATAGACGCCGGCATCGAGATGATCGTGTGCATCACCGAGGGCATCCCGGTGCTCGACATGGTGAAGGTAAAGCGCGCCCTGCAGGGCTCCGGCTCGCGCCTCATCGGCCCCAACTGCCCGGGCATCATCACCCCCGACGAGTGCAAGATCGGCATCATGCCCGGCCACATTCACAAGAAGGGCTCGGTGGGCATCGTGTCGCGCTCCGGCACCCTTACCTACGAGGCGGTCAAGCAGACCACCGACGTGGGGCTGGGCCAGAGCACCTGCATAGGCATCGGCGGCGACCCGGTGAAGGGAATGGATTTCATCGATTGCCTGGAGCTGTTCTACGACGACCCGGAAACCGAGCAGATCGTGCTCATTGGCGAGATTGGCGGCACATCGGAGGAAGAGGCGGCCGAATATATCCGCCAGCGCGACGACGCGCGCCCGGTGGTCGCCTATATCGCCGGGGTCACGGCCCCGCCGGGGCGGCGCATGGGCCATGCCGGGGCGATAATCTCCGGCGGCAAGGGCACGGCGCAGGCCAAGATAGAAGCTCTCGAGGCGGCTGGCGTCACGGTGGTGCGCTCTCCGGCGCGCATCGGCAAGAAGCTGGCTGAAATAGTGAAAAACGGCTGAAAAGGCCGAACAGGGAGGAACGCCCCGTCAATGGTGGGGCGGCGATGGTCATGAGCACCGAGGCACACGACGTGCTGCGCCGCGCGACGCTCCTTTCGGGAGCCAACGCGCATTATATCGAGGAACTCTACATGCGCTGGCGGGAGGATCCGCAGGCGCTCGATCCCGGCTGGCGGGCCTTTTTCCAGTCTCTGGATGACAGGTGGCATGACGCGGCCGATGAGGCGCGCGGACCATCATGGATGCGCGATGACTGGCCGCCGCGCGATGTCGACGAGATAACCGCGGCGCTGACCAATGACTGGTCGGCGCGGGAGGAAATGGAGCGCGCCATCAGCGAGCGCGGCGGCCAGCCCGCGGAAGGGATTTCGCTGGAGGAGCTGAAGGCCAAGGCCAAGGACTCGGTGCGCGCCCTGATGATGATCCGCGTCTACCGCGTGCGCGGGCACCTGGCGGCGGACCTCGACCCGCTGCGGCTGCGCGAGCCGGAGCCCCACCCGGAGCTTGACCCGGCGACCTATGGCTTCAAGACGGAAAAGGACAGGAAGCGCAAGATCTTCCTCGACGGCGTGCTGGGCATGGAATGGGGCACGGTCGAGGAGATCATGGCCATCCTCAAGCGCACCTATTGCAGCACGCTGGGCTTCGAGTTCATGCATATCTCCGACCCGGCCCAGAAGGCGTGGATACAGGAGCGCATAGAGGGGCCGGACAAGGAGGTGGCCTTCAGCGAGTTCGGCAAGAAGGCGATCCTGGCCAAGCTGATCGAGGCGGAGGTCTTCGAGAAGTTCCTGCATGCCAAGTATACCGGCACCAAGCGCTTCGGGCTGGAGGGCTCGGAAGCGATCATCCCGGCGCTGGAGCAGGTGATAAAGCGCGGCGGCCAGATGGGGGTGAAGGCCATCCAGATGGGCATGGCCCACCGCGGGCGGCTGAACGTGCTGGCCAACGTCATGGGCAAGCCATACCGCGTCATATTCCACGAGTTCATGGGTGGTTCGGCGACGCCCGAGGAGGTGGAGGGATCAGGCGATGTCAAGTATCACCTGGGCGCATCATCGGACCGCGAGTTCGACGGCAACCAGGTGCACCTGTCGCTGGCCGCCAACCCGTCGCACCTGGAGATCGTCGATCCGGTGGTGCTGGGCAAGGCGCGGGCCAAGCAGGACCGCATGGGCGACGAGGAGCGGCGCTCGGTGATGCCGGTGCTGCTGCATGGGGACGCGGCGTTTTCCGGCCAGGGGGTGGTGGCGGAATGTTTCGCCCTGTCCGATGTTTCGGGCCATCGTTCCGGCGGCTCGGTGCATTTCATCATCAACAACCAGATAGGTTTCACCACCTCGCCCATCTGGGGGCGCTCCACGTGGTATCCCTCCGATGTCGCCAAGGGTTATGGAGCGCCGGTCATCCACGTCAACGGCGACGACCCGGAGGCGGTGGTCTTCGCCGCCCGCGTGGCCACGGAGTTCCGCCAGATATTCGGCAGGCCCGTGGTGGTGGACATGTTCTGCTACCGCCGCCACGGCCACAACGAGGCGGACGAGCCCTCCTTCACCCAGCCACTGATGTACCGGCGGATAAGGGAACACCCGACGGTGGTGGAGATATATGCCCGCAAGCTGATCGGCGAGGGGCTGATAAGCGAGGACGAATGGCGGGGCATGGAGGAGCGCTTCCGCAAGCTGCTGGAGGAGGAATTCGCGGCGGCCGATGACTGGAAGCCGGAGCGGGCCGACTGGCTGGGCGGACGCTGGAGCGCGCTGACCGCGCCGCGCTCGACCACGCTGGAGGATCCGCGCCGCGGCAAGACCGACCTGGAAATCGGCACCCTGAAGAAGATCGGCCGGGCGCTGACCACCTGGCCCGAGAATTTCAACATGCATCCCACCCTGGAGCGGGTAATAAGGGCGCGTGGGCGAACCATCGGGGAAGGGCGCGGAATCGACTGGGCGACGGCCGAGCTGATGGCCTTCGGCGGGCTGCTGCTGGAGGGCTACCGGGTGCGTCTGTCGGGGCAGGACGTGCGCCGCGGCACCTTCTCGCAGCGCCACGCGGTGTGGATAGACCAGGTGACCGACGAGGTGTGGGTGGCGCTCAATCATATAGACGAGAAGCAAAGCGCGCGGGCCGACTTCATCAACTCCATCCTCTCGGAAGAGGCGGTGCTGGGATTCGAATATGGCTATTCGCTGTCCGATCCCAATTGCCTGGTGCTGTGGGAGGCGCAGTTCGGCGATTTCGCCAACGGGGCGCAGGTCATATTCGACCAGTTCATATCGGCGGCGGAGCGCAAGTGGCTGCGCATGTCGGGGCTGGTGTGCATGTTGCCGCACGGCTACGAGGGGCAGGGGCCGGAGCATTCCTCGGCGCGGCTGGAGCG
>CAZXTT010000048.1:0-2493 GCA_964643775.1 uncultured Rhizobiaceae bacterium
ATGCAGGGTATTTGACGCCCGAAGGGGTGCCGGGGAGAAAATCGGCATGAGCCGCATGACTTTCATTTTCCGTCTCTTTTCCATCCATGCCGATTTTCTCTCCGGCAACTGGCGCCATGCATTTATTGAGACCAGACCCTAGCCTGAAAACAGGGAAGCCTGAATACCGGGTCTGCGAAAAGAAAAGACGCCCGGCAGGGGAGGCCGGGCGTCTCAGGTCGCGCTTTTTTTCAAGCGCTTGCGCCGGGAGGGGAAGACCGGCGCATTCGCCGTTGCCTGGGCCTTGGGGTTGAAGCGGGGGGCATAAGCCCGTGGGAGTCGGCAACGGCTGCCAGTTACAAGATAGGGCGAGTGTGAATCATTTTCAATTCACGCAGGGCCGTTTTTTCGTGAAAACTTGGTAATCCCCGCCGGCGCCCCGGGCCGCCCCGGATTGCAGGCCCATCCTGCTGATTTCAAAAGGCGAAATCGCGGAACACGTGGGACAGGTCGCCGTTCCAGCGGCCATTGAACAGCTCCAGCAGCTCCTCGGCGTGGGTGCGGCCCCCGGCGACTATTTCGTCGAGCACGTCGAGGAAGCGCGCTTCGGTGAGGTTCTTGCAGCCCTTTATGTTGCGCGCATCCAGCGTGGCGCGGGCTATCTCCAGGCATTCGCGCGCCACCTCGCGCACCGTGCGCCCGCCTATCTCGGCCCTCAGCGCCAGCTTCGGCACGTCCTGGCGCAGCTTCTGGCGCTCTTGCGCCGTCCAGCCCTTGACCAGGTCCCAGGCGGCGTCGAGGGCGGTATCGTCATACAACAGCCCCGTCCACAGCCCCGGCAGGGCGCAGATGGTGCGCCACGGCCCGGCGTCGGCGCCGCGCATCTCGATGAACTGCTTCAGGCGCGCTTCCGGGAATATGGTGGACAGATGGTCCTCCCAGTCGCCGATGGTCGGCAGCTCGCCGGGCAGGGCCTGCAGCTTACCCTGCATGAAGTCGCGGAACGACTGGCCGCTGGCGTCGATGTAGCATCCGTCGCGGTGGACGAAATACATCGGCACGTCCAGGGCGTAATCGACATAGCGCTCGAACCCGAAGCCGTCCTCGAAGACGAAGGGCAGCATGCCGGTGCGCGCCGGGTCGGTGTCCAGCCAGATGGCCGAGCGGTATGACAGGTAGCCGTTCGGCCTGCCGTCGAGGAAGGGCGAATTGGCGAACAGCGCCGTGGCCACCGGTTGCAGGGCGATGGCGACGCGCATTTTCCGGGCCATGTCGGCCTCGGAGGAGAAATCGAGGTTGACCTGCACGGTGGCCGAGCGGAACATCATGTCGCGCCCCAGCCTGCCCACCTTGTTCATGTAGGCGCTCATT
Source organism: uncultured Rhizobiaceae bacterium (assembly GCA_964643775.1). Classification (GTDB taxonomy): domain Bacteria; phylum Pseudomonadota; class Alphaproteobacteria; order Rhizobiales; family Aestuariivirgaceae; genus Thermopetrobacter. The sequence continues at coordinate 1,351 of CAZXTT010000048.1, forward strand.
ATCTCGTAGCGCCCCTTGGGCATGACCGGCGTCTCCGCCAGCGGCCACACCGGCGACGTCCCCATGCCGAGGAAGCCGATGCCCAGCTTGTCGCCCACCTCGCGCACGTGGCCCAGGTGATCGTGAACCTCCTCGCAGGTTTCGTGCAGGTTCTCCACCGCCCCGCCGGAAAGCTCGAACTGGCCGCCCGGCTCCAGGGTTATGGAGCTGCCGGCCTTTTCGTCCTTGAGGCCTATGATGTTGCCGCCTTCCATTATCGGCAGCCAGCCGTGGCGCTCCTTCAGCCCCTCCAGCAGGGCGCGGATGGAGCGCGGCCCCTCGTAGGGCACCGGCCGCAGGGTGTCGGTGAGGAAGGGGAACTTCTCGTGCTCGGTGCCGATGCGCCATTGTTCCCTGGGCTTGCATCCGGCCTCGAGGAAGGCGACGAGCGGCTCCTTGCCGGTTATCAGGTCATTGCTGGTCACGAAGGGGCCCCTTTGCCTGTCCTGGGTGAGATGGCAACGCTCTAGCGCCGCGGGGCGCGCCGTGCAAGATGCATTTCGATAATGTGAAGCGCCGTCAGCTCCAGTCACCAAGCACCGCCTGCACCAGCGCCAGGGCGGCCACGGCGGCGGTGTCGGCGCGCATGACGCGCGGGCCAAGCGAAATGGAATGAACGAACGGCAGGGAGGCGAGCAGGGCGCGCTCATTGGGCGAGAAACCGCCCTCCGGGCCGATGAGCAGGGCCAGCGGGCCGGGGGGCACGGCGCGCAGCGCCTCGATGGGGCTGGCCAGCGCCGCCGCCTCGTCGCAATGGATGAGGGCGCGGGATCCGTCCCATTCGGCGAGCAGCGCCTCCAGCTTCACCGGCTCCAGCACCCGCGGCACGAAGACCATGTTGCACTGTTCCGCCGCCTCGATGGCGTTGGCCCGCAGGCGCTCGAGGTTGACCCGCCTGGCCTGGGTGCGGGCGGTGAACACGGGGCGCAGGCGGCGCGCCCCCATCTCGGTGGCCTTCTGGGCCATGTAGTCGAGGCGGGCATGCTTGAGCGGCGCGAAGATATAGTCGATATCCGGCGGCGGGGCCGGGTCGGCCAGCTTTTCAACACAGGTGAGGGCGCAATGCTTTTTTGCCGCCTGCGTGACCTCGCACAGCCATTCACC
>CAZXTT010000049.1:0-4026 GCA_964643775.1 uncultured Rhizobiaceae bacterium
AGCACCACCGAGCGCCCGCGCATGGTGGGCCACAGGGCGGCGATGGCGGGGCGGCGGATGCCGGCCATGGTCTTGAGCACGAAGACGCTCATGGCCATCAGCGCCCCGGTGTTGCCCGCCGACACCATGACCGAGGCCTCATTGTCGCGCACCGCCTCCAGCGCCCTCCACATGGATGACACCTTGCGCCCCTTGCGCAAGGCCTGCGAGGGCTTTGCGTCCATGGAGACGGCCACCTCGCAATGGCGCACCTCGCCGCGCTCGCGCAGGCGCGGATACCTGTCCAGCAGGCCGTGCAGCCGCCCCTCGTCGCCGAACATGAGCACGCGCATGTTGGGGTGCCGCGCCAGCGCCATGTCGATGCCCGGCAGGGTCATCGCGGGGCCTTCGTCGCCGCCCATGACGTCTATGGATATGACGTATCCTTCCGCCAAAGCTCATTCCCCTCGCCGCAAGCGAATCCCCGCGCATTGCGCGCTTATTACACCAAAGAATAAACGCTGAGCCCGCCCTGACAACAAAAAACGCCCCATCCGGAGGCTCACCCGTCCCCCTCCTCCGGCCCATGGCCGCCCGTGGGCATGGAAATCACCCCCTCCCCGGCCAGCGCATCTATTTCCCCGGCGCTCATTCCCAGCATGCCGCGCAACACGGCGAAGGTGTCCTCGCCCACCGCCGGCGGGAACTTGCGGTATGAAACCGGCGTTTTCGACATCTTTATCGGGCTGGCCAGGAAGTCGAGCGGCCCGGAGGTCACGTGGCCGGCCCGCATGCTCATCACCATTTCGCGCGCTTTCGCCTGTTCGCAGCCCAGGGCCTCCGGGATGGAGTTTATCGGCCCGCAGGGCACGTTCGCCTCTTCCAGCATGGCCAGCCATTCATCGCGCTTCCCGCGGCCGAATATCGCCGCCAGCAGGGGGATCAGGACTTCCCGGTTTTCCACCCGTCCGGCATTGGTGGCGAAGCGTTCGTCATTCGCCAGCTCCGGCCTGCCCACCACCGCGCACATGGCGGCGAACTGGCTGTCATTGCCCACCGCCAGCATGAAATGGCCATCGGCGGCGGCGAATGCCTGGTATGGCACGATGTTGGGATGGGCCGAACCCAGCGCCCGCGGTATCTGGCCGCCGATCAGCCAGTTCATGCCCTCGTTGACCAGCCACGACAGCTGGCAGTCGAACAGCGACAGGTCGATATACTGCCCCTCGCCGCTGTTGTTGCGGTGATTGAGGGCGGCGAGGATGGCCACCGCCCCATACATGCCGGTCATGACATCGGCTATCGCCACCCCCACCTTGACCGGATTGCCGCCGGGTTCGCCGGTGATGCTCATTATGCCGCCCATGGCCTGGATCATGGCGTCATAGCCGGGGCGGGAGGCCAGCGGCCCGTTCTGGCCAAAACCGGTGATCGAGCAATAGATCAGGCCGGGGTTGATCTTCGACAGGTCCTCGTAGGCCAGGCCATATCTTGCCAGGCCACCCACCTTGTGGTTTTCGACCACTATGTCGCTTGCGGCGGCCAGCCGGCGCACCAGCTCCCGCCCCTTGCCGGTGGTGATGTCTATGGCCAGCGAATGCTTGTTGCGGTTGACCGCCAGGTAGTAGGCGGAAAACAGCCCTCCATCGCGCAGTGTGCTTTCCACGAATGGCGGCCCCCACTGGCGGGTGTCATCGCCACTGCCGGGACGCTCTATCTTGATGATGGTGGCGCCCAGGTCGCCCAGTATCTGGGTCAGCAGCGGAGCCGCCAGAATGCGCCCCAGGTCGAGCACCACCAGCCCCGCCAGCGGGCCATGGTTGCCCTCCGGCACGGTTTCCGGCGGCTGCTCCTCCGGTGGAGATTCATGCTCTGCCATGACGAGCCCCCGCCGTCAGCGCCCGGAGCGCAGTTTCCCGAGCGCGGCGAAGGGAGATTTGCCGTTCTCCCCCTCTTCCCCGTCCCCGTCAGGCCCCTCGCCGCCGCCGGTGCTGTAATCGACGAAATCGGTGCCCGGCTTGCGGGGCCACGGGTCGAGCGCCAGGGCCAGGCTCTCGGCCACCAGCTCGCCCAGGTCGATGACATCATCGACCGCCACATCGGCGACATCGGGAGCATCGGGATCGGTGAACGGATCGGCCCGGTGAGCCCGCAGCTCGGCTGCATTGGCATATTGCGGGCGCACGTATATGCGTTCCACCGGCTCGTCCATGGTGGTGGTGAAAATGTCCAGCGTGCGCACGCACTGCTGCTCGACCTCGGCGGTGAAATTGCCGCGCACCCTGACGCGGCCCTTCTTCCACGGCTCCAGCCGCAACTCGGCGGAAAGAGAATTTATCGCCGGGATCTTCATGCGCGCGGCCAGCGCCTTCAGCTCACCGGCATCGGCGCTGATGGTTTCCCGCAATCCCCCGGGAGGAATCTTCCCGATCTCCACGGGACGGGAAAACTCCGGCGTCCTGCTGTCATCGTTCATTGGCCTGCTCCTTCGCCGGGGCGGGCGGAAATGACACTTCGCCCTTGCGCAATTGCCTGTCCGCCATCCGGCGCAGCATGGCATCGGCCGTGCGCACGTATGCGGCCAGCTCCGCAAGCGCGCCCTCCGGCGCTTCCACACCACCATAGATATTGCGCCGCAGGGCATCGCGCAAGGCATCGTCACCGGCGCTCTTCAGCGCCTCGCGGTAGGCGCTCAGGCGGCCGTAGAATATCTCCGCCATCCTGCGCACCTTCTTGCCCACCGACACGTCGGACACCCCCATCTCGCGCAGGTTATGGTCCATGTCGAGGAACATCTCGTCGAACACCTCCTGGGCCAGGGCGGCGTTCTTTTCGTCCTTCTTCCTGCCCAGCCGCTCGAACAACAGGAAGGCATGCAGGGTTATCATGTCGAAACGGCCGTTCACCGTGTCGGGAACGCCAAGGACAGCGTAAAACGATGGCTGCCTCGCCTGCTCCACAATTCGCCGGTACAAGAGGCGCGCCGGCCGCTCGCGGCCCAGGCGGCCGAGGATTTTCTTCAACGGCATTTGATTTCACTTCGCAATCAGGCCATACAGCGAACGGAAGAACGCCCGAGCTCACGCGCGCTCTCACTTCAGGGATCCATCCATGACAGAAAAACCCGCCCCGCGCCAGCCCCGCCCCGCTATTGCCAGCCGCCGCCTGTTCGTCGCCATGGCCGCCGCCGGATTGCTCGGCGCCTGCACGCCCACCGTGCTGCATCACGGCTACCTGCCGCGCAAGGGCGACCTGGAAAAGATCCACGAGGGCATGAGCAAGGCGGAGGTGGAGGCCATCCTCGGCTCTCCCTCGACCACCGCCACCATCGACAGCACCGGCGACAGCTACTACTACATATCCAGCACCGTCGAGCAGAAGGCCTTCTTCAAGCCCGAGGAAACCGACCGCAAGGTATTCGCCATCCGCTTCGACAGGAACGGCCTGGTGCGCAGCTTCGCCCTCTATGGGCTGGAGGACGGACAGGTGGTCAACATATCCTCGCGCAGGACGCCGACGCGCGGCCGCGAGCTGACCATCCTGCAACAGATATTCTCCAATTTCGGCCGCTTCTCCGCGCCCAGTTCCCCGCAGCCCGGCGGCCTCACCAGGTAATCGAAAAGCATGATGTCCGGGCTCCAGCGGTCCGCCACCGCTTGAACCATGCTCCGGATCAAACAACTGAACCGGCCGTCACATCGGGTATGATTTATATAAAGTTAATTTGAAAAAGGAAATTTTAAAAGAAATATCATATATTATATTTTAACGAATCGAAATTATACTGTCCGCGAAATGCATAATTATGATTCGCGGGAAAGTGTCATGAAGGTTCTTGGAAAGCTTTGGAAAAAAGCCGGCGGCAACGTGTCAATGCTCGTTGCCTATTCCTTGCCCATCCTCGCCCTCGCCGGCGGTGGAACCCTTGATTACGTCAGGGCCACCAACCAGAAAACCAGGATACAAAACAGCATCGACAATGCCGTTCTTGGCGCCGTCGCCTCGGTAAACGCCAACGACTACCGGTCTGCCGCCGATTACGAAAAA
>CAZXTT010000050.1:0-7457 GCA_964643775.1 uncultured Rhizobiaceae bacterium
AGGGTGCACATGGCCCATATCGGCCACCCCGTCATGGGCGATGAAACCTATGGCGCGGGCTTCAAGGCCTCCGCGAACCGCCTTTCGCCGCAAGCCCGCAAGGCACTGGAAGAGCTTGGCCGCCAGGCCCTGCACGCCGCCATACTGGGCTTCACCCACCCGGCAAGCGGCCAGCAGATGCACTTCGAAAGCGCGCCGCCGCAAGACATGCAAAAATTGCTGGAAGCACTGCGGAAGGCCGGGGCGTAGCAGGGCCCATGGCATTCACACGCCTTCTTGCCAAGCACGCCTTGGCGCGCCCGCCCGGCATTGCGCTGTCCGCGTCCGGTCAGCGGGCCCGCTCTTTCAGGGCCCGGATGCGGTCGGCCAGGGAAACCACGTTTTTGGCGGCATTGCCCCCTGTCTTTTCAGGCGCGTCCTCGGCAGCCTTGCCGGCCGCCGCCGCGGTGATCTTCTTGTCCGTATGAGGTTGCGTCCCGGAGCTCCCGTAAGGGGTCTTCTGGGTGGCCGTTTTCCCGGTGGTGGTTTTTTTCGCCGCCGCCTTGCGGGCCGCCTTTTCGGTGGAAACTTTCCTGCCGGAGGATTTCCCGGCCGCCTGCTTTCCGGCGGGTGATCTTTTCGCCCCAGCTTTTTTTTCTTCCGCCTTCTTTTCTTCCGCCCCGGTCTTCGCCCTTGCCTTGCCTCCGGCGGCGCCCTTCAGGGCCGTCAGTTTCTCGCTCCACAGTTCATCGAGCTTGTCCAGCTCGCTGCTCAGCTTCCCGGCCGATTGCTCGGCCTCGCGCAACTTGTCGAACACGGCGCTGGCATCGGCGGCGATATCCTTTCCGGTTTCCCTGCCGCCCTTGCTCCTTGCCCCAACCGCGGATCCGGCCTCTCCGGTGGAGGATTTCATCAGTTCCTCGCGCTGTTCCTCCAGTTGCCGGGCCATGGCGCGCAGCCCGGCTATGCGCGCCGCCAGCCGTTCCTGGGCTGAAGCTCCTTCCGGCGGGCGGGGGCCCAGCACGTCGGCCCCCATGGTCAGCGACACTTCCTCGCGCAGCATGGCGATCTGCCGCTCGTATTCCGCCACCCGCTTTTCCAGCTTGCCGTTCAACTGGCTGAACCGGGCGATTTCCTCCTCCTGGGCGGCAATCCTCGTCTTGTGCTCGTGCAGCGCCTGGGTGCGCTTCTCCAGATCTTCCTCCAGCCCCGCGACCACTTCCTTCAGGGTGGCTATCTCGGCATCACGCTCCTTGATGATCGCGGCCGCCGTCTCCAGCTTGTCGGCCAGCACGCCTATGCGGTTGCGCGCCCGGTTGACGTCCGCCTCCTGCTCGACGAAGCGCTCCTTCAGCTCGGCTATGCGCACCTCCATGCGCGAGGCCAGCATGGCATGTTCGGCCTTCAGGCGGTCACGCTCGGCCTTGAGGGTGGCTATCTGGTCGGGCTGCTTGCGCCGCGTGCGCCAGTCGTTGACGCGATGGCTGACCGTCCACACGGTGCGCGCCGTCAGCATGACGACAAGCGCGATCACGGCAACGGCAAGCACCGCGAACATCACCATTTCCATTCTGGACATGCGAACTCACCCCCGCATCAAGAGCTTCCCGGCAGGATCGATCCGGCACACATCGTTTCTCATGCCGCCGTCAAGGAGCAAATCCCGTGCCTCCCCGCACCGGGGAGCATTGAAAACCATCGAACGGCCTTTTGCAAGCGGCGCGGCGGCCAATGGCGGCCGATAGTTAACGGCGCAGGGCCATCAACTGGCGCAGCACGTTGCGCGCTCCCTTCAGGCGCGCCTCCAGTTCCTGCCAGTCGCGCCTGACCACCAGCTTCATGTCGGGGCGCAGCCTGGCGCGTGGCCCCTGGTCGTTTATCCAGCCTATCAGCTTCTCCAGCGGCACCGCCTTCTCGTCGTGGAAGCCGGTGACCGCCCCCTTTGCCCCGGCGTCGAAGGATGAGATGTTGGCGGCCCGGCACATGGCCTTTATGGCCACCACCTCCAGCAGGTGACGCACCTCCTCCGGCGGCGGCCCGAAGCGGTCCGTCAGCTCGGCGGCGAAGGCGTCGATGTCCGCCTCCTCCTCCAGCCCGGCGAGGCGGCGATAGAGCCCCAGCCGCGTTTGCAGGTCGGGCACGTATTTTTCCGGAATCAGCACCGACACGCCGATGTTGATGGCCGGCGAGAACTGCTCCGCCACCTCCTCGCCGCCGCCGCGCAGCCCGGCCACCGCCTCTTCCAGCATCTGCTGGTAAAGCTCGAAACCCACCTCGCGGATATGCCCCGACTGCTCCTCGCCCAGCAGGTTGCCCGCCCCGCGAATGTCGAGGTCGTGGCTGGCCAGCATGAACCCGGCGCCGAGGCTGTCCAGCGATTGCAGGACCTCCAGCCGCTTCCTGGCCGCCTCGCTGAGCATCCTCCCCGCCGGCACGGTGAGCAGGCACCAGGCGCGCACCCGCGAGCGCCCCACCCGCCCGCGCAACTGGTATAGCTGGGCCAGCCCGTACATGTCGGCGCGGTGGATTATCATGGTGTTGGCCGAGGGGATGTCGAGCCCCGATTCTATGATGGTGGTGGCCAGCAGCACGTCGAACGAGCGGTCGTGGAAGGCGCTCATCACCTCGTCCAGCTCGCCCGGCGTCATGCGCCCGTGGGCGGTGGCGAAGCGCACCTCCGGCACGTGCCGGCGCAGGAATTCCGCCACCTCCTCCAGGTCGGCCACGCGCGGCACCACGTAGAAGCTCTGGCCGCCGCGGTAATGCTCGCGCAGCAGCGCCTCGCGGATGGTCACCGGGTCGAAGGGCGACAGGAAGGTGCGCACCGCCAGCCGGTCCACCGGCGGCGTGGCGATGACCGACAGCTCGCGCACCCCCGACAGGGCCAGTTGCAGGGTGCGCGGGATGGGGGTGGCGGTCATGGTCAGCACATGCACGTTGCTCTTCAGCGCCTTCAGCCGCTCCTTGTGGCGCACCCCGAAATGCTGCTCCTCGTCGATTATCAGCAGCCCCAGGTCGTTGAAGCCGACATCCCCGGCGAGCAGCGCGTGGGTGCCGATGACTATGTCCACCGTGCCGTCCCTCATCCCCTTCTTCACCGCCGCCAGCTCCTTGCGCGACACCATGCGCGAGGCCTGGGCGATGTTCACCGGCAGCCCGGCGAAGCGCTCGCGGAAGGTGGCGTAATGCTGGCGCGCCAGCAAGGTGGTGGGGGCGATGAGCGCCACCTGGTGACCGGCCATGACCACCGCCAGCGCCGCCCGCAGGGCCACCTCCGTCTTGCCGAAGCCGACATCGCCGCAGATCAGCCGGTCCATGGGGCGGCCCTTGCCCAGGTCGTCGAAGACATCGGCGATGGCGCGCAACTGATCCTCCGTCTCCTCGAAGGGAAAGCGGGCGCAGAATTCGTCATACAAGCCTTCCGGCGGGGCGATGGTGACGGCGCGCCGCAACTGGCGCTCGGCGGCTGTCCTTATCAGCTCGGCGGCCATCTCCAGCAGGCGCTTCTTCAGCTTCGCCTTGCGCGCCTGCCATGCCCCGCCGCCCAGCCTGTCGAGCTGCGCGCCCGCCTCCTCGCCGCCGTAGCGGCTCAGCAGGTCGATGTTCTCCACTGGCAGGAACAGCCTGTCCCCCCCGGCATAGGTCAGGTGCAGGCAGTCATGGGGCGCGCCCCCGGCGGTTATGGTCTTCAGGCCCTCGAAGCGCCCTATGCCGTGATCGGCATGCACCACCAGGTCGCCGGGCGATATGGCGGCAAGCTCGCTGATGAAATCGGCAGGCCGCCTGCTCTTGCGGGTGCGGGTTATCAGCCGGTCGCCGAGGATGTCGGTTTCGGCCACCACCGCCAGGTCATCCGTCTCGAAGCCCGCCTCCAGACCCAGGGTGACGGTGGAAATGACATCGCCGCCCTGCTCCAGCGCCTCGTTCCAGTCGCCGGCGGCGCGCATCGGGGCCAGCCCGTGATCGGCGAAAATGCTCTCCAGCCGCCCGCGCGAGCCCTCGCTCCACGCCGCCAGCAGCACCTTGCGCCCCCCTTTGCGCAAGGCCGCGACATGCTCCACCACGGCCTCGTAGACGTTGCTCCCCCGGCGCGCCCGCTCGGCGGCGAAATCGCGCCCCTTGCGCCCGCCCAGCGAGACGACGGCGCGCCCCGGCCCCCCGGCCTCCTCGAAAGGCGAAAGGCCGATCACCGGGCGCGCGGCCAGCAGGGCGCGCCATTCGTCGTCGTCGGTGATGTAAAGCTCGTGCGGCGGCAGCGGCTTGTAGGGATCGGAGCCGAACAGCTTCTCGCGCAGGGCGCTCTTGCGCGCCTGGTGATAGTCGGCGATTTCATCGAGCCGCGCGGCGCGCGCCGCGCGCGCCTCGTGGGCGAAAACCACCGGCGCGCCCGGCGCATGGTCGAAAATGCTGGCCAGCCTCTCGTGGAACAGCGGCAGCCAGTGCTCCATGCCCGGATGCGGGCGGCCCTCGCGGATGGCCTCGTAGAGCGGGTCGCGCATGGCCTCGCCGCCGAAGGCCGCCACGTAGCCGGTGCGGAAGCGCCCGCGCGACGCCTCGTCGAGCACCACCTCGCCGGCGGGCTCCAGCAATATCTCGCCGAGGGTGCGGGTGGTGCGCTGGGTGGCCGGGTCGAAGGCGCGTATGCTCTCCAGCTCGTCGCCGAAGAAATCCAGCCGCACCGGCTCCGGCGAGCCGGGGGCGAAGAGATCGGTTATCGCCCCGCGCTGGGCGAAGTCGCCCGGCTCCATCACCGTGCCGGTGCGCGAAAAGCCCTGCGAGGCCAGCCAGCGGGCCAGCTCCTCCGGCCTGTGGATCATCCCCGGCCTCAGGTGCAGGCTCGCCCCCTCCACCAGCTCGGGGGCCACCGTGCGCTGGGTGACGGCATTGACCGACGACAGCACGATAAGCGGCGCGGCCTCGCCCCCCTGCCCCGCCTCCCCGCGCCAGCGCGCCAGTCGCCCCAGCGCCGCCATGCGCGCCGCCGCCACCGGCGGCGAGGGCGAGACGCGGTCATAGGGCATGCAGTCCCACGCCGGGAAGCGGATCACCTCCACCCGCGGCGCGAAGAAGGCCAGCGCCGCCGCCATGGCCGCCATTTCCTTGTCCGACAGGGACACGTGAAGCAGCGGCAGGCCCATCGCCGCCGCCTCCTGCGCCAGCAGCGACAGGGCCAGCGCGTCCAGCCCCCGCGGCGCGCCGCACAGGATGGTTTCGCCGCCCTCCTCCAGCAGCGGGCGCAGGATGCTCGCGGAAATGCTCATCGGCGGTCACTCACGGGGAAAACGCTCATCGGGAAATGCTCACCGTGCAATGCTCATTGCTCATCGGAAAATGCTCATGGGGGAAAATCGCTCGTCAAGCAAGCAAACCGCTCATGCGCCCTTTTCATAGCTGTCGCGGTCGAAGCTGAACGACAACAGCCTCTCCAGCAGCGCCGAGCGGTATTCCTCCGGCGGCTCCGCCTCGCCGGTGGCCCATGCCACCACCTCCAGGTCGGGCGCGTCGAGCAGGCGCTCGAACTCCGCCACGCCCCGCTCGTCCAGCCCCTCGAGCATCTCGTCGGCCAGCCGCCCGAAGAGGATGTCCGTCTCCTTCATGCCGCGGTGATCGGCGCGCCAGCGGATGCGCCGCTTGCGCACGGCGAGCGTCGCCGCCCTGTCCCCGGATTCAGCCATCGTTCCTTCCCTTCACCGCCAGCTCGTCGGCGCGGCGGGCGAATGCGTTCAATATCTTGCGGCAGGCATAATCGAAGGCGGCGTTCATCACCATGTGCAACATGCGGCTGGACATCTGGTAATCGAGGATGAAGCGCACGTCCGCACCCTCGCCGCGGGGGCGGAACAGCCAGCGGTTCTCCAGCTCCTTCACCGCCCCCTCGCGCGATCGCGCGATGACGGTGAGCCGCTCGGCGTCGGCGGTGACGTCGGAGATGAAGAACTCCCGCAGCCCCAGCTTGGGATAGGCGATATCCAGCCGCGCGCGAAAGGTGGTCACCGCCCCCTCGCGGCGCACGTCCCACACCTCCGCCCCCTCGCACAGGGGCACGAAGCGCCCGTATTCCTCCACGTCGGAAACGATGGCGAACAGATGCTCCGGCGAATGCGGCAGGTAGCGGGTAAACGTCTGTCTGGTCATGCCCCGTGGTGTAGAAAAAACCACGGTGACACACAACCCTGCTTGCTACTTGTAGAGCATGGCGAGGATCAGGTAGAGCGCATGTGGGGAAACCGACTTGTAGCGAAAGAAATACAAAAGGTCGTGCCGCAAGTCCGGATTCAGCTCGACGCTGTGCCTTTTTCCATAAATCACGTCCAGTTCCACGAGCACGATGCTGATCGCCAGTATCTCGTTGATCCAGTTGCGCGCCTCGCCCTTTATCGGCAGGGGGTCGGAGAGACTCACGGGCTTCAACTTGCGCACCCAGAATGCATAGATGGCCTTCTGTTTGAGGTCATCCGGAACCAGCTCGTTATTCTCCGACCACCTGTGCAGGTCTTCGTAATAATGGCGCACTACATCGGCATAGAGGTTCGAATCCACATAGACCGTGCCGTCGAAGCTGGCCGGGAGGCTGTCCAGCAACAACCGCAAATGCCTGGTGAAATGCCCGCGCAGGGCCTGTATGTGCGCAAACCGTTCCGCCTCGCTGAAACGTCGCCATTCTTCGGCGGATACGCCCAGATGCATCGCCGGGTTCCGTCATTCCGCGGGTCTGGAAATGGCCTTGAACAAGGCGCTGTAAGCCTCCCGGGCCAACTGCTCCATCTTTCCCTCGAGCTCGCGCTCGTCCCGGGGGCAGTTCTTGCTGTATCGCGCGCCCTCGCCCTTGGCCGGGCAGTTCGTTTCGCTGTCCCGCCCATCCGACCAGACTATTTCATAAGGCATGGTGAGCCTCCGTATCCATCAGACGGCAGGCCGGTCGCCCGCGCCCTGCATGCAACATTGACGCGCAATATGGCAGAATATGGCCCCCCTTGCCAACATGGTCGTCAAGGGAAGTTGTAGTGCTTGCGGATGGGTTTGCGGATTTCCCAGGTGCAGGACATTCCGGCGGGGAAGCGGACGAAGTCTCCCGCCTGGACATGCACCGGCTCGCCGCCGTCGGGGGTCACCATCACGTCGCCTTCCAGTATGTAGCATTCCTCGTCCGCGTCGTAGGTCCACGGAAAGGTGGCCTCCCCGTGTGTCCAGATGGGCCAGTCGAAAACGCCGCGCCTTTCCATCTCGCCCTTGTCCGCGTTGCGTTCCAGTTGGATTTCAGCCATCTTTCTCCTCCCGCTTTTCCGAGCCTCTTCCTGCCCGCCGCCTCGCCTCACGCCGCCTCGACGAAACCGGCCATGATGCGCTTTTCGCCCGTGTGGTCGAAATCTATGGTCAGCTTGTCGCCATCGGCATGGACGACGACGCCATAGCCGAACTTCTGGTGAAACACCCGCTGCCCGGCGCTGAAGCGGCTCTCGTCATCGCGCCTCTGCCCC
>CAZXTT010000051.1:0-2462 GCA_964643775.1 uncultured Rhizobiaceae bacterium
ACGTGGCAGATCTCCGAGACCGGCTTGTTCTTGGCGATGACCACGGCCAGCACCTGCAAGGCGGCGATCAGGCCGTCGCCGGTGGTGGTATGGTCGGTGAGAATGATATGACCGGACTGCTCGCCGCCGACGTTGTATCCACCGGAGCGCATCATCTCCATGACATAGCGGTCGCCCACCCTGGCGCGCTCCAGCTTGAGGCCGAAGCCGCTGAGGAAGCGCTCCAGCCCGAGGTTGGACATGATGGTGGCGACCACGCCGCCGCCGGTCAGGCGGTCGTTCTCCAGCATGTTGGCGGCGATGACGCCGATAAGCTGATCGCCATCGACCACGCGGCCCTTTTCATCGGCGATAATCACCCGGTCGGCGTCGCCGTCGAGGGCAATGCCTATATCGGCGCGCATCTCGCGCACCTTTTCGCACATGCGCTCGGGCACGGTGGAGCCGCACTTCTTGTTGATGTTGAAACCATCCGGCTCGACACCGATGCTGATTACCTCCGCGCCCAGCTCCCACAATACGGCGGGGGCCACCTTGTAGGCCGCGCCATTGGCGCAATCGACGACCACCCGCAGGCCGTCCAGGCGCATGGCGCGCGGCAGGGTGCGCTTGGCGAACTCGATGTAGCGCGCCTGCGCGTCCTCTATGCGGGTGGCGCGGCCCAGGGCGTCGGGAGCGGCGGCCAGTTCGGAGATGTCGGAATCCATCAGCTCCTCGAGGCGCTTCTCCTGTTCGTCGGAAAGCTTGTAGCCGTCGGGGCCGAAGAACTTTATGCCGTTGTCGTGATAGGGATTGTGGGAGGCGGAGATCATGACCCCGAGATCGGCGCGCAGCGAGCGGGTCAGCATGGCCACCGCCGGAGTGGGCAGGGGGCCGAAGAGAAAGACATCCATGCCCGCGGACAGGAAACCGGCGGTAAGGGCCTGTTCCACCATGTAGCCGGACAGGCGCGTGTCTTTGCCGATGACGACGCGCGGGCGGTGGGGGCCATTGGTGAACATGTGGCCGGCCGCCATGCCGCAGCGCATTATGGTTGCCGGATCCATGGGATTCTTGTTGGCCGGGCCGCGAATGCCGTCGGTGCCGAAATACTTCCTGCTCATGATAGCTGTTACATCCCCTGAAGCGCCATGATTTCAAGTCATCGGGCCGTGACGGTAATACAAATACATTACCAAGCAGCAAATTTCATGGCTTTTGTCATCTTGATCATGCGGACTGTTTCCGCCACGTCGTGCACGCGCACGATGTGAGCGCCTGCCATGACGGCCCCTTGCGCCGCCGCCAGCGAGCCGGCGAGGCGCTGGTCGGGCCGTTCGACGCCGGTTATCCCGCCGATGAAGCGCTTGCGCGAGGCGCCGAGCAGCAATGGCTGGCCGAGGCCGTGAAACAGCGCCAGTTGCTCCATCAGCTCGAGGTTGTGTTCGAGTGTCTTGCCGAAGCCGATGCCGGGGTCGATGATGATGTTCCCGCGGCGCACCCCGGCGCTCACCGCCGCCTCCAGCCGCTCCTCCATGGCGTCGAAAATGTCGCGCGGGGCGTCCTCGTAGCGCGGATCGTCCTGCATGCGCTCCGGCGTGTCCAGGGCATGCATGAGCACCACCGGCAGGCCGCTGGCGGCGGCCGCGGCCGGCGCGCCGGGATCGAAGGAAAGGGCCGAGACGTCGTTTATGATGGCCGCCCCGGCTTGCGCCGCCGCCTCCATGACGGCGGCCTTGCGGGTGTCTATGCTGACGATGAAGCCCTCCGCCGCCAGCGCCCGCACCACCGGGATGGTGCGCCTGATTTCTTCCTCCACGGTCACGGGGGCGGCCCCCGGACGGGTGGATTCGCCGCCTATGTCGAGGATGTCGGCCCCCTCGGCGGCCAGCCTGCGGCCATGGGCGATGGCCCCTTGCGCGTCGTCATGCAGGCCGCCGTCGGAGAAGCTGTCGGGAGTGACGTTGACTATCCCCATGACCAGCGGGCGCGAGAAATCGAGCCGCTCCGCCGGCGGGCGCGGGGAGATTACCCTGTCCAGCCGTTCGCCCAGCGCGGGGTCTTTCTCCGCCGCCCGCAGCAGGCCGGGCCAGCTCAGCCATTGGCGTGATATTTCGCCCGTGTTGGGGCAGCGGCGCGACACCTCGGCCACGGCGAAGGCAATGTCATCCGCCCCCGCCAGCGGCCCCGCCAGCGAATTGCGCAAGGCATGGGCCGCCTGCCTGCCATGCATGATGGCGGCGGGCAGGATGTATATGCCGCCTGGATTGCTCACCGTATCGAATCCACACGCACCCCGGGCCGCGTCAGGATTGCGGCTGCGGCTCCATGCCGTCGGCCTCCTCGCCGCCGGATTTCTTCGTCTTGGTCACCGGCACCGAGGGGGTGGACTTCGTCGTGTCGTCCTCGTCGTCGCGCTTCGGCGGCTTGCCGGCCAGCAGGTCGGCGATCTCCTCGCCGGTCAGCGTCTCGTATTCCAGCAG
>CAZXTT010000052.1:0-4360 GCA_964643775.1 uncultured Rhizobiaceae bacterium
CCGCCTCGGAGGGCGCGAGTTCGCCGCCATGGTGGGCGCGATCATCGCCGCCCGTCACGCCCGCGTGCCGGTCATCCTCGATGGTTTCATGGTCACCGCCGCCGCCGCCGTCCTGCACGCCATCATGCCGGAGGCGCTCGATCACTGCATCGCCGGGCACGTATCGGCGGAACCGGCCCATGAGGCGGCCCTCGAGCGCATCGGCAAGCGCCCCCTGCTCGACCTCGGCATGCGCCTCGGCGAAGGCACCGGCGCCGCCCTTGCCGCCGCCATGGTCAAGGCCGCCGCCGCCACCCACAACGGCATGGCCACCTTCGACGAGGCCGGGGTAAGCGACAAGGATTGAAATAAAAAGGAGTGGAATGGGCCGGGGCGGGATTTTCGCGCGTTGGCATCACGCCGTCAGCGCGATCAGCTTGCGCTGGGTGGGGCTTTTCTGCTCGTCGTGAAGCAGCCTCGCCTGGCCGTCATGCAGCACCCGCTTGGGCGGGAAGGTTATGCTGATGGTGGTTCCCTTCCCCTTGCGCGAGCTGATGTCCATGCGCGCATCGTGCAGCCGCGCCAGGGCATTGACTATCGGCAGGCCAAGCCCCGCCCCGTCGATGGCCTTCTCCGCCGCCGCCGCGCCGCGCCCGAAGGGCTGCAGGATCGTCTTCAGCTCTTCCTCCGAGATGCCATCGCCGCTGTCGCTCACCGAAAGCACGATACCGCCATTTTCGGAACGCCTCAGCGCCAGGGCGATATTGCCGCCCTCGGGAGTGAACTTGACCGCGTTGGATGCAAGGTTGAGCCACATCTGGCGTATGGCCCGCACGTCGGCCAGCATCGGCGGCAGGTTTTCCTCCACGTCGAGGGTCAGCTTCTGGTTCTTCTCCCCGGCCCTCACCTCGATCAGGTGCAGGCACCCACGCGCCTCGTCGGCCATATGCACCGCCTCCTCGCGCAACTCGCGGCGTCCGGCCTCGATGCGCGAAATATCCAGTATGTCGTCTATCAGGCTCAGCAGGTAGCTGCCGGAGCTGTGAATGTCAGCGGCATATTCGCGGTATTGCGGCACCGAAACCGGCCCCAGCATCTCGCCGGAGATCATCTCGGAAAAGCCCATTATGGCATTCAACGGCGTGCGCAGTTCATGGCTCATGGTGGCCAGGAAGCGCGACTTGGCCCTGCTCGCTTCCTCGGCCCGCAGGCGCGCCTGCTCGGCGCGGTCGCGCTCTTCGCGCAGCTCGTCTATGAGCCTCTCGCGGTCGGCGCGGAAAATCAGCATGTCGCGGGCCGTGCCCTGCAGGACCCGCGCCAGTTGCACGAAAAACACCTCCACCGCCACCGCTATCGCCCCCATGGCCAGGTAGAGCATCTCCCCTTCCGCCAGGCAGCGCAGGGCGATGTTGAAGGTGATGACCGCCGAACCGGCCAGCACCACCGGCATGAAGTTGGCCGCGATCATGATGCGCACCGCCGCCACCATCATCAGCACGGCGATGACGAAAACATGCTGCAAGCCGCCACCACCCTGCCAGAAGAAGAACAGCGGCAACGACCAGGCGGCGGCGAAAAGAAATTCCGCGGCGCTTATCACCCGCACCCAGTCGCCGGCCTCCATGGTGTCGCGCCCATCCTTTTCATAGAGATGGAACACCATGAGCTGCACCGCCTGCGCCAGCAGCACTATGGCCAGCCACGCCCCCATGTGCCATGCCGTGGTCCAGCCCAGCGAGGCCAGCGCGAACATCAGCGCCACGAAAGGCAGCGCCAGCGCCGCCCGCTGCTGGTTGCGGATGAACATCTCCAGCAGGTCATGCCGCCAGTCATGTATGGCCGCGCCTCCGGCCATCCGCGCCTGTTCCCTGTTCCTGGTGTCGACAGCTTCCGGCATGCCTGATCCGTTCGTCATTGTTTCTCCCCGCCACGCCCGTATTTCTCCGGCCATGGCGTGATTTCCCCCACACCCTAGCGAACAGGAATTAAGATCCATTTCGGCAAAATGATAAAACTTGCACGAAACGGGAAACGGAACGGAAATGACCAGAAGGCAAGAACTGGAAACATTGCGCCGCCGCCTGCTCGCCTGCCGCCTGTGCGCGGAAGGGGACGACCCCCTGCCCCATGAGCCGCGCCCGGTGTTCCAGTTGTCCGCGACCGCCCGCCTGCTGATCGCCGGGCAGGCCCCCGGAACCCGCGTCCATGCCTCCGGGCGGCCGTTCACCGATCCTTCCGGCGAGCGCCTGCGCGAGTGGCTGGGCATCGGGGAGGACATATTCTACGACCCGGCGAAAGTGGCCATAGTGCCCATGGGGCTGTGCTTCCCCGGACAGGACGAAAAAGGCGCCGACCTGCCGCCGCGGCGTGAATGCGCCGCCAGGTGGCGGGATGAAATAATGGCCGCCATGCCTCAGGTGGAACTGCTGCTGGCCGTCGGCCAATACGCCCAGCAATGGCACCTCGGCGCAAGGCGCAAGCGCACCCTCACCGAAACCGTGCGCAACTGGCGCGAATACCTTAAGGCCCCGGAGCATTCCTCGCGCGTCATCCCCCTCCCCCACCCAAGCTGGCGCAACAACGCCTGGCTGAAGAAGAACCCCTGGTTCGAAACCGACCTGCTGCCGGTGGTGCGCGCCGAAGTGGCGCGTCTGACGGGCGTCTAGCCTGAATGCGCCCATGCGACACAATGACTTAACAAATGATTAATTTCCCGGCTTGCCCGTATCGGTTGTGTGAGATAATAATGAGCCGGAATGACTTATGTCACAATACCAATATCATTGGGGAAAAAGAGAAGAGGAAAGAAGAGGAATAAAGAGAAGGGGGAAGAGACGGGGGAGGAGAAGAGATAAAGAAGGCGCCGCGAGAAGCCACGGGGAAGAGAGTGGCGCAACTATTGTCCGGGGTTTGAATGACGGGATGCGCCCATGGGCTGCCTTTTCCGGCAGCGCGTTTTTTGCATATCCGTCGGCTATTTTCATGATCCGGTTTTCGCGAAATGGGGCTTTCCCCGCCCCGCGGCAATCGGGTGATATTCGTTGGTGATATTTTGGTGGGGGCAAAAGGGCGGAATTGCCGCCGGTCATGATGATGGAGGGGAGAGTCATGCCAGACAAGGCCTTGGCAAATATCTTCAGGTTTTGGGTGCGCGGCGGCAGAGTAACCAAGTGGCGCGGCAAGGTGGCATCCATCGCGCCGGCACTTGCGGCCGTGGCCGTTGCCGCCCCTGTATTGATGGAAGCGCCTGCGGCTCTCGCGGCCTGTAGCATCTCCGGCAATACGGCAACCTGCTCGGGTTCGGACAGCTCCACCCAGACCATCAATTTCACCGCCGCCAGCGCCGCCTCAGTTACCTTTGATCCCGGCTATCAGAACACCACCGCCGGCAACACTGCCATCAAGATCACCAGCAATGGCAACCCCACCAGCCTGACCATTTCCGATGACGCCACCAATCCGGCCACCATTTCCGGCGGCGTGTTCGGCGTTTATGTGGACTACCAGGGCTCCGGCGCCACCAGCGTGACGCTGAACGGCAACATCACCGGCACTGGCAGCAACGACGCCCTGCGCGTGGACAATGACGCCAGCGGTGGCGACATCACCATCGTCACGAAGGGCACGCTGATCGGCAACACCAATCACGGCATTCACGTGGAGCGTGGCGGCACCGGCAACATCACCATCACCACCGACGGCTCAGTTACCGGCAACACGCTGCAGGGCATCATCGTCAAGGCGAAGAATGGCAACGCCGGCAACATCACCGTCACCACCAATGCCGCCGTGCAGGGCAAGACGGACGGCATCGACATTCGCCACAGCGGCAATGGCAATGTGCGCGTAACCGCCAACAATATCGTCACCGGCACCAGCGGCCACGGCATCGAGGTGGATCATGACGGCACCGGCGCGGGCAAGGCTGAGGTTCTCGTCAACGGCAACTCCATCACTTCGGGTCAAAATGGCATAGACGTCGCCTTTGACGGCATCGGCAATGTCTATGTCTACACGCTGGGCACCAGCATCAATGCCGGGGGCAAGGGCGTGAACATCAGGCACAATGGTTCGGGCAACAACGTCAGCGCCGTCATTCAGGGGCCGATTACGTCCAAGGGGCATGGCATAGACATTCTGGCCAGCGCCGGCACCACTTTCACGTCTGTGCAGGCCGGCAAGATCAACACCACCAGCGGCACCGCCGGCGACGGCATTCATGTGGTGCACAAGGGCAATTCGAATGCTGTCATCGATGCCAGGGGCGAGATCAAGGCCAAGAAGGATGGCATCTTCCTTGATTCCGCCGCAAGCGCCACGAAAGCGGATATCAAGGTTCAGACCGCGTCCATCACCGCCGGTGAGAACGGCATCGACGCCA
>CAZXTT010000053.1:0-3667 GCA_964643775.1 uncultured Rhizobiaceae bacterium
AACTTGCGGATCGGCGGCACCGAACCGTAGGACTCGTAGTACTCGCGCGCCTTGAGCACCTGGGCCCAGCGCTCGTCGGTCATCTCGAAACCGTCCGCCTCGGCCATGGCCCTGCCGACCTCCTCGGTCCACTCGTTCATGTTCACCAGGTAACCGTCACCATCGCGTTCGGGGATTTGCACACTCATCGTTCTCACTTCCTCGTTCTTTCGTTTTTGGGTCAATTTCTGAGTGATTTACTCAGGAATTGCCACTATACCGGGAAACGGGGACTTGTCTACCTCTTTCCGGCAAAGGGAATAAGGGGGTCCTGTACTCCCCGGGGCCGATTTCCTATAATCCCGGCGTTCCCGCGCCACCGTAGCTCAGCCGGTAGAGCAACGCACTCGTAATGCGTAGGTCAGGAGTTCGATTCTCCTCGGTGGCTCCATCTCATCCCCCCTCGAACAAGCCATAGCCCACGGCAGTTCGCCCCACCCGATACCCAACCAGCCCGAGGCCTTTTCCACCCAGCGGCGCGCTTGTCAGGTCGCTGTCCATTTTTAGCCAACGAAAGCACTCCAAACTCATACTGGGTTCCGGCGGCTGGCGGGAATGGCTCATCAGCCATTGCTGATAGCTGCGGTAGTGGAGATTGAAAACCTCCACCGCCAACTCGGCCCGACGCCTGTTTCAGTCGGCACCCGTCGTCTCCTCCGCGTCGGCGCCAACGAAAAGCCCCTGCCCCCTATGGCTGCCGTGGCCGAGCAGCAGGGGGCCGTGGAGCGGATGGGCGAACACCAGCTCCACCCTCCCTTCGAGCCGCGCGCCCCGGTTCCGGAGGTTCGCCACCTTCACCCGACAGGGTTGCGGCAAGCCACGACGGGTCAGTTCAGCCAAAAGATCCCGCTCGATGAACGCTTCCGGCGGCTCGTCCCGGCCGGCACGGTGGTGGCGGGTGCTCACATAGGGCGACAGGGTGCGCCAGCGCCGCGCGGCGGCGAACAGAGGATCCACGGCGACCGCTTGCGGCGAGACCGCCGTCAGCACTTGGTCCGGCAGATCGTCGCCGAACAGATGTTGCAGGCCCGCCACCACCCGGGAGAAATGGCGTGCCTGATTTGCTTGCAGCGCCGCCGCGCCGGCACCGCGGTCCACGCGCCAGGGCGCCATCACGTAGAGACGGCGCGGGATGCCCGCGGCATCGGGCACCAAGGCCAGGAAAAGGTGATCGTGACGCCCACTGCGCGCCGGCCCCGGCGCGTCGCCCACATGGCCGGAAAACAGCGTGCAGCTCTTGCCCTGGGCGTGGCTCGATGCATCCAGGCGCATCAGCGCGGCACGAGCCACGTCCAGAAGGCGCCGAGACCGCTCTCTCTCCAGGGGGGCGGCGCCGTGAAGCTCGAAGGCGAACAGGCTCTTGGGTTTTCCGCCCTCCTCGAAAGACGGCGTGCGGCACGGTGTCATGAGTCCCAGCCCCAGATAGCGCCCATCACCCAACACCACCGGGCCGGCCACGGGCCGGGCGAACAACACTTCGACATGCCACATCCGACGCCTCTCGAAGCGGCCCGGCCAATAGGCGGCCGACGGCAGCGCGTTGGCATCGAAAGGCTCGCGCCGCACGCGGACGGACAATGCGGGAACGCGCACGCCGGCATGGCGCAGGGCGGTGCGCACGGCCTTGACGGCATGTTCCTCCGCGGCCAGCCGCGCGCGGCCCGTTCGACCCCGGCGCGGCGCAGGCAAGGCGGCGGGAGTGATGGTGCGCCACAGAACATAGCCCTCGGAATCGCCGATGCCATAGTGGCGCAGCATGGAGGTGTCATCAGAAGGCACGAGCACCTGGCCGGTCAGCTCGCCGCTGGCAGGGTTGAAGACCTCGCCGGTGAAGGCCCAGACGATGTCTTCATGGGGCAGCGGGCAGTCCGGCGGGGTTTCTATGAGCACGCGGCGGATGTTGCCGCCGGCGTGTTCATGGCCGATGGAGGGAATGGGAATGATGCGCACGCGGCGCTTCTTGTCCTGATTGCCAGCGTTGCGGCCAATGAGGTAGCGGTCGATGGTGCCTTCCTTGACACCCGCTTCGCGCAGACGGTGGGCGGCCATGTCGCGCAACTGTTCAACAAGGTGCGTGACCTGGCGCTGGCCGATGGCGGCGAAATTCTCCGGCTTGGCGCTGCTGCGGATGTCGAAAAGCTGGCGGTGGGCCGGGCAGCGATAGCCCACCACGCGGCTGACCGGCTTGAGCGGCTGGCGGAAATGCTGCTGCATGGAGCGGCCCACCTTCACGCCACGCAGGCGGTCGCGGAAGGCGGCGAAGCGCCCCTCCAGACTGGCGAGCGAGCCGCGCGCGGGCACCCGCAAGCGCTGACCACCCCCGCTGGCGCAAGGCTCGTGCACGGTGCCGTCATGCCGGCGCAGCAGAGCTTCGGCTTCTTCGGGCGCGAGCACCTGGGCGCGGGCCCAGGCCATGTCCACGCCGCGGCCAAACTGATACAGCCGGCGGGTAATCTGAATGAGGTGCTGGCTGGGCGCGTGCGCGCCATCTTCCGCCTCAAAGCGCCAGATGTAGAGAAAGTGAGGCTTGCCCTGCAGCAGGCGGGGCTGCACGTGCTTTGAGACACGAATTTTTTCTATCAGATCCGGGTTGCCTTTTGCGTCCTTACCGTCAAGGTCATTGCTTGGTACAAAAATTTGAAAGGATTGCGCTGCACCGAGGGTGCGCGGCGCGGCGACGGTGGGGGGCTTGAGCGCCTCCAGCCAGGCGAGCGCCTGCCTGTCCGCGGCCTGCAGCCGGCTTCCACGCGCGGCGGCGGCGACGAGTGCCTGAAACAGGCGGAATGGCGAAGGCGGCCATTCTCCGTGGCCATGCCAGCGCTCGTCGTGCAGCATGACCTCGATGATGAATGCGCGTTGCGCGGCGCTCATGGCGGGGCCTTTCTTACTTCTTCGCCTTCTTCAGCACTTCCCGGGCCAGGCCGGATTCGAATTCGGCCTGCATGTCCTCGCCCTTGCCAAATTCCTGCATGGCCTGGCGGGCAAAGGTGAGCGCATCATCGTGGGTGAGCTCGATATCCTCGCGGCGGCCATCGCGATGGACCGCCTGCCATGTGGCCGGCTCCGCCGCCACCAGCTGGCAGCCCTGGCGCAGATAGCCGTCTTGCGGCCAGGTGGCGGCCACCAGCGTCAGCCCCAGAACATAGCGGCGCAGGGCCGGGGCATTGTCGCCCTCAAGCTTGCGCAGGGCCACCAGATTGACCGTGGCATCGCGGCGCACACCGCCATGGGCAATGATGCCGCCCGGATCATTGACGCTGGGCACGTGCACGAAACCGGCCTTGGCCAGCGGGTTCTTGGAGTCGCCTTCCGCCTTTTCCAGCTCTTCTGCCTTGAAGCCGGCCACTTCGGCGTATTCCTCCGGCATCAGCGGCGGGATGTAGGTGGCCGAACGCCGCAGTGGCGAGACATCATGGGCGCGGATGACGGAGCTGATGAGGCGCGGCACCTTCATACCCTCGCCGCGGGAGTCCCACACGCCGAACACCAGCGAGGTGGGGGCGAGCTTCGCCATGGGTTCGGCATTGCCCTTTGCCAGCGCATCGAAGGCTTCCGTCACCTTGTCGCTGATGGGGCGGGAGGAGCGCACCAGCGCATCGGCCACGCGGTGGCCCACCTCGAAGATGGA
>CAZXTT010000054.1:0-9041 GCA_964643775.1 uncultured Rhizobiaceae bacterium
TCGCTGCCCGAGATAGGCCGCCGCTTCGGCGGGCGCGACCACTCCACGGTGCTGCACGCGGTGCGCAAGATAGAAAGGGAACTGGCCAGCAACGAGCAGATGAAAAACGAAATAGCCCTGCTCACCCGCATAATAGAGCAACACCAGGGCTGAAGCAGGGGAAAGCGCCAATTGCGCCTCGTGCGCCATCCATGGCGCTTCGGGGAAGGTTTCCCACTTTCATTTGCTTAAGAGAAGCGCCAATGGCGATTTCCCGCCATTGGGCGCTTCCTTGCCATTGTTTCCACGACAGACTGCTTGCCAAGGATGAAACCACCTTTGGCGGCGGCCCAAGGGGCCGTCCTTGACAAGCAATCTGTCGTGGAAAACGGTAAGCCTTAATTTCAAGCCAACGGCCTGCCGCGCGTCATCACCCCCTGCGGCGCGGGCGGATGCGGATTTCCACCCGCCGGTTCTGGGCCCGCCCGGCGGCGGTGCTGTTGGAGGCCACCGGGGCGCGTTCGCCCATTCCGTAGTATTCCAGCCGCCCCGGATCGACCCGTTGCGCCGTGAGATAGCGCACGACCGCCCGCGCGCGGCGCTCAGACAGGCGCTGGTTGTAGGCGTCGGAGCCGGTGGAATCAGTGTGCCCGGTGACCACCACCTGCGTCTCCGGGAAACCGTTCAGCACCGTGGCCACGGCATTGAGGGTGCGATAGAATCGCGGGCGGATTTCCGCCCGGTCGATGTCGAAGGTGATGTCGTTGGGCATGACAAGGCGGATGTCGTCGCCGTCGCGGACGATGCGCACCCCGGTCCCGGCCAGCCGCTTGCGCAGCTCCGCCTCCTGCTTGTCCATGTATGCGCCGATGCCCAGCCCGGCGATGGTGCCCACCGCCGCGCCTATGGCCGCTCCCGTGCCGGCGTCTCCGGCTATGGCCCCGCCGATGGCCCCGGCGGCGGCCCCCGCGGCGGCTCCGCCCAGCCCGCCTATCAGCGTGTTGGAAGCCTTCTCCTCGCCGGTGTATGGATCGGTGGTGCAACCGGCCAGCAGCGCCGCGCCGGCCACCAGGGGCAATATGCGTTTCATGCCAGTCGAGCTCCTCGTGTTACCGCCCCCCAGCGACCCGAGGTTCCGGGTGTTCCTGTTGCCCATTCAATAAGGCGGCTTCATGGCCTTCATGATAGCGCCGCGGCCTTCACGAAAGGTTAACGAATGGTTGCCCGGACATGCGCAAAAAGCAAAAAACCCCTCCCGGCGGGGGAGGGGTTTTCGTGGTGTCGTCTTTCGGCCCTGCCGGCCGCGCGCCTTACGACTTCAGGGTGGCGTAGTATTCCTGCAGGATCTTCACCACCTCGGGGCGCGAGAACTCCGGCGGGATCTCCTCGCCGGCGGCCAGGCGGCGGCGCTGCTCGGTGCCGGAGATGGTCACCCTGTCCTCCTTGCCGTGCGGGCAGGTCTTGGCGGTGGCCATGCCGTCGCACTTCTTGCAGTAGAAGGTGATGTCGATCTTCAGCGGCTGGGTGATCAGCGCCCCGTCCCACAGCTCGTCGAAGATGTCCTGGGCGTCGAACGGCCCGTAGTAGTCGCCGACACCGGCGTGGTCGCGGCCGACGATCAGGTGCGAGCAGCCGAAGTTCTGGCGAATCACCGCGTGCAGCAGCGCCTCGCGCGGTCCGGCATAGCGCATCTCGATGGGATAGCCGGCCTGGATGACGGTGCCCTTGACGAAGTAGTTGTCGATCATCGCCTGGATGGCCTTGGTGCGCACCTCCGCCGGGATGTCGCCGGGCTTCAGCTTGCCCAGCACCTGGTGGATGAACACCCCGTCGAGCACCTCCACGGCGATCTTCGCCAGGTGCTCATGGGAGCGGTGCATGGGGTTGCGCGTCTGGAAGGCCGCCACCTTGCTCCAGCCGCGCTTGGCGAACTCGGCGCGGCTCTCCGCCGGGCGCAGGAACAGCTCGCCATACTTGTCGGCGTATTCGCCCTCCGACAGCGCCTTGACGCGCCCCGCCAGGTTGACGTCGCCCTGGCCCATCACCGCCTGCACGCCGGGATGCTCCATGTCGGTGGTGCGGTAGACGTGCTGGCACTCGAACTCCTTGTCCGGCGAATATTTTTCCGACACCTCGAGGATGGCCATGATCTCGCCGTTCTCCTCGTTGACCAGCGCCACTTCCTCGCCGACGGAAATTTCATCGGCCACCTCGCTGGACACCGGGCAGGTCACCGGAATGGGCCAGAACAGGCCGTTTTCCATCTTCATGTCGGCGCACACGCCGCGCCAGTCGGCCTCGCCCATGAAGCCCTCCAGCGGCGTGTATGCCCCCATGGCGAACATCGACACGTCCGACACCTCGCGCGAGCGAATCTTCACCTGCTTGAGCGTCTTGGCGTGCTCCAGGGCCGCGGCGCGCTCCACTTCCGGCAGCAGCAGCGGCATCACCTCGTCGGAGCCATGGGGCGGAACAAGTTTGGACATGATATGAAGTCTCCCTCTTTTTTCCCTCTGTGTAATGATCCCATGTGTAGCGGTATCGCATGACATGCAGCCCGGCGGCAGCCACTCCCTCATGGCCGCCACCAGACAAATCAGGCCATGCATTTACCATCAGAAAGGCCTTCGCGCCACATCCATTATAAAAAAATATGCATAAACGAATATGCACCCCTTTTCTTTCCGCTCGCGCCGCGATACTATGCAGAAAGACGCGGGGCGTCGGCTTTGTCTGGCGTGTCGTGTTTCGTGACGCGTGCCGCCCCTTTCCCGGCGAGGGAATCTTTCGCGGGGGAGGCGGGATCCGGCGGTTTAGGGAGGCCGCGGAGCCGGTGGCGTCATGAGCATTGAGGGAACCGCGACTAAAGGGAGGGCGACGGGACAAACCTTTGATGTATCCGTATATCGGCGGCAAGGCTCTGGTCTTGCCCGGCGGACGCGTGTAATGTGCCTGCCGCTGCCCGCGAACAGCCCGCGCCCTGCCGGGGCGGGGCCGTCGGCAAAGGCCGGAATTGCGGGCATGGGAGGCGTCAACGGTTTGATCTTTAGTCTTTTCTGAAGTGACCAATTGGCGGCAATGTGCGGTGGACAGGAGATCTGATGCGCTGTGGGGGCCTGTTGATGCGGGCCCGCCCGGTGCGGCATTGAAGCGCTTTGATGGCGGCGATGGTTGCCATTGGGGTTTCGATGTTGCATCAGTTCTTGACTGAACGGCGTTCATTGGCGCTGACAAACAAGCAACTCGTAAGGGAAGGAATCCTGGACCGATGTTTACCAATCCTTTTGCCGGGCTTACTGAAATAATGCCCGCGATCACCCCCGGCATCATGCAGGCCTTTGTTGTCCTCATGGCGCTGCTCGTGGTGGTCGGGACCATTCTCGACACCCTGCACAAGAAGAGTGCCGAGTGGTTCTACGAATACACCGATAAGATGAGCGAAAGGGCCACCCGCCCGCTCGGCAGCAACGAGAAGATGAATCTCGCCATTCAAACCGTCGCCAGCGAGGTTCTCACCTCCTCGGAGTTCCATAATCCGAAGCGCCGCATAGCCCATCTGCTGAAGATGTATGGCTTTGTCATCTTCGCCCTTTCCTCGGCGGTGCTGATCTTCTTCTACTCCGGTGAGAAGTCCGCCGGTTTCTGGGCCTTCCTGTGGCGTCTCGGCGCCATCATGCTGGCCGTCGGCAGCTGGTGGTTCTTCACCAAGCTGCGCGTCAACGTGCAGTCGGAGGGCGATCCGTGGTATACCATCGACATGCCGCGCGACATGTTCATCGTTTCGCTGATGGGCGTCTCCACCTTCGGCCTGCTGTGGTGCATCTCCCAGAACATCATCGGCTCCGCCTTCCTGGCCGGCCTGTTCTTCGTGCTCTTCGTCCTTTCCGCCATCCTCCTGTTCGGCGGCGTTTACTGGTCGAAGTTCGCGCACATGTTCTTCAAGCCCTTCGCGGCCTACCAGAAGCGCGTGTTCATGGCCGATGGCTCCCGCGAGAAGCTGCCGCCGTTCTACAAGCGCTCGGAGGTGCTGCAGGAATCCACCATGGATCTCGTCCGTGACATACCGGCCAACCAGAAGATGGGCCTGTGCATCCGCAAGGACGACCCGAGCCATTACTGAGCGAACAACCAAGAGACATCAGCCGACGAGGGAAACTGAATCATGCCCACTTTCGTTTACATGACGAGGTGCGACGGATGCGGCTATTGCGTTGACATCTGCCCGTCCGACATCATGCACATCGACAAGAAATACCGGCGTGCCTACAACATTGAGCCGGACATGTGCTGGGAGTGCTACTCCTGCGTCAAGGCCTGCCCGACGCATGCCATCGACGTGCGCGGTTATGCCGACTTCGTG
Source organism: uncultured Rhizobiaceae bacterium (assembly GCA_964643775.1). Classification (GTDB taxonomy): domain Bacteria; phylum Pseudomonadota; class Alphaproteobacteria; order Rhizobiales; family Aestuariivirgaceae; genus Thermopetrobacter. Next base: position 4,340 of record CAZXTT010000054.1, read on the forward strand.
CCGCTCGGACACGGCGTGCGCGTGCACCGCGACGAGGAGGAAGGCATCATCTCCTGGCGCATCACCTTCCGCGGTGGCCGCGTCAAGGACCTGGTGGCGCCGATCACCACCAAGCCGTGGGGCCAGTTCATCCCCGACCTGAAGCGGGAAGCCCCGCCCAGCAAGGAGATGCGCGAGAGCCAGCTGCTGTATAACGAGCCGAAATACATCCGTCTTGATGACGGTGATCTGTACACACTGAAGTCCCAGGGACTGAAGATGAAAGCAGGGGTCTATTACTGATGGCGTACAAAACTATCGTCGAAGACGGCATTGATATCCTGGTGGTCGGCGCGGGCCTTTCCGGCACCGGCGCTGCCTGGGAAGCCCGTTACTGGGGCCAGGACAAGAAGATCGTTATTGCCGAAAAGGCCAATATCGATCGCTCGGGCGCGGTGGCCATGGGCCTGTATGCGATTAACTGCTACATGGGCACGCGCTTTGGTGAAAACGATCCGGAGGACCACGTCCGCTATGCCCGCAACGACCTGATGGGCATGGTGCGCGAGGACCTGCTGTTCGACATGGCCCGCCACGTCGACTCCGCGGTGCACCAGTTCGAGGAATGGGGCATGCCCATCATGCGCAACCCCGAGACTGGCGCATACCTGCGCGAGGGCAAGTGGCAGATCATGATCCACGGCGAGTCCTACAAGCCGCTGGTGGCCATGGCCGCCAAGAAGTCCGCCGACAAGGTCTACAACCGCATCTGCGTCACCCATCTGCTGATGGACGAATCGCGCGAGAACCGCGTCGCCGGCGCTGTCGGCTTCAACGTCCGCACCGGCAACTTCCACGTCTTCAAGTCGAAGACCGTGATCGTCGCCGCCGGCGGTGGCACCATGCTCTACAAGCCGCGTTCCACCGGCGAGGGTTCGGGCCGCGTGTGGTATGCCCCGTGGTCGTCCGGCTCCGCTTACGGCCTGCTCATCCAGGTCGGCGCCAAGATGACCCAGATGGAAAACCGCATCGTGCTGGCCCGCTTCAAGGACGGCTACGGCCCGGTGGGCGCTTACTTCCTGCACCTGAAGACCTACACCCAGAACGGTCTCGGCGAGGAATACGAGTCCCACTGGTATGACGAGCTCAAGCAGATCGTCGGCGAGTACATCGACCATCACCCGGTGCCCACCTGCCTGCGCAACCACGCCCTCATCCGCGAGGTCGCCGCTGGCCGTGGCCCCATCCACATGGTCACCATGCACTCCTTCCAGGATCCGCACCTCGAGGAGGTCGGCTGGCACAACTTCCTCGGCATGACCGTCGGTCAGGCCGTGCTGTGGGCCGGCTCCGACATCGACCCCAAGTGCGAGAACCCGGAGCTGACCACTTCCGAGCCTTACGTGATGGGCTCCCACGCCACCGGTTGCGGCGCCTGGGTGTCCGGCCCGGAGGATGTCTCTCCGCCTGAGTACTTCTGGGGCTACAACCGCATGACCACCGTGCACGGCCTGTTCGGCGCCGGCGACACGGCGGGCGGCACGCCGCACGCCTTCTCGTCCGGCTCCTTCACCGAGGGCCGCCTGGCCGCCAAGGCCGCCTGCCAGTACATCGACGACGGCAAGGCCGACGGCATCGTGGTCTCCGAGCGCCAGATCAACGAGCTGCGCGAGAAGATCTACAAGCCGCTGGAGCACTACAAGAAGTATCGCAACGAGATCGTTGCCGGCACCGTCAGCCCCAGCTACCTGCTGCCCAAGCAGGGCCTGCATCGCCTGCAGAAGCTGATGGACGAGTATTGCGGCGGCGTCTCGGTTGGTTACATGACCAACGAGAAGCTGCTCAACTACGGCCTCAAGCGTCTCAAGATCCTCGAGGAGGACCTGGAGAACCTGGGCGCTGCCGACCTGCACGATCTGCTGCGTTGCTGGGAGCTGAAGCACCGCCTGCTCACCGCCGAGGCGGTCATGCATCACACCCTGTTCCGCGAGGAAACCCGCTGGCCGGGCTACTACTATCGCGGCGACTGCATGCACCTCGACGACGAGAACTGGCACGTGCTTACCGTCTCGCGGCGTGATCCCAAGACCGGTGAATACACCATGGAGAAGGCTCCGCTGTATCACCTGGTCGGCGAGAAAGAAGAGAAGTAAGCCGATAACACGACCATTCCCCGCGGGAGCCGCTGTTGGCGTGGCTCCCGCGGGTCTTTTCGGGTCGGCGTCCTGGCAGTTGCCGCCGATCTGTATTTTGCGCCGCGGCATCGAATGTGCTTGCGCAAATCATTCCTTTCACCCGCAAGACTTGGTTGCCGCGCAGGCCGTTGTTGGTGGAGTAACCCTGTGTGATTGGCATGGAGCCGGACATGGATCAGAAGACCGAGCACAAGAACGACCAGAACGACCAGAACGACCAGCAGGTCAACATCACCGATTTGCCCGACGAGGAAATCCGCAAGGTGGCCGATGAAATGTGGGCCGAGCTGATCAAGTGGTCGAACGAGGGCGACTACGGGAATTTCGTGCGCAACTTCGCCCATGAATTCGCCCTTGCCGCCCACAACGTGGCCATCAACCACCAGTTCGCCCACAGCGAGCTGGCCCGCTCGCTGGCCGAGAATCCCGATTACCTAGGGATCATCCGCCGCGGCGAGCACGTCACCGTGCTATACCGCCAGCGCAGCACCAAGAAGGAAGGCGAGTGGCTGGGCCGCCTGGTGCTGGGTTTCGAGAATGGCGAGATCAAGATCTTCGGCGCCACCATTTTCTAGGAACGAAAACCCATGTCCGAAAAGATCGCAGACGGCAAGCTGGTGGAGCTGACCTACCGCATCACCGACGCCGCCACCGGCAGCATCCTCAGCTCCGTCGAGTATCCCATCACCTACGTGCATGGCGCCAACGACATTCTCTCGCCGCGCATCTCCGACGAGCTGAAGGGCAGGGAGTCCGGCGACACCATCGAGATAACCTTTAACGGCGACGAGATATTCGGCCCCCGCGACGAGGCGCTGGTCTTCACCGACCGGCTGGAGAACGTGCCCGAGGAATACCGCAAGCTGGGCACCGAGATACTGATGGAAAACGACAAGGGCGACGTGAGAACCTTCTACGTCACCCGCATGGACGACGAAACCCTCACCGTCGATGGCAACAGCCCATTCAGCGGCCGCGAGCTGCTCTTTACCCTGGAAATCCTCAATGTGCGCGACGCCACCGAGGAAGAGCTGGAAGCTGGGGCCGCCATTGCCGATGACGTGAAGCTCGAAGGCGTCAGGATGGTGCCCATAAACGGCGGCGGAGAGGCGTGACAGGACATGGAAAAGCGGCCGCGCGCCTTGACCGGGCGGGGGCCAGTGTCTATCAATGTGAAAACCGTTGAGATGTAAAAACTGGAGGTGAGAACCATGGCAGGCAAACCAGCCGATCCGGCAACTGTTCCCGAGTGCAAGGTGCGTTTCATGACCACCCGCCCCATGAAGAAGACCAAGGATGGCTTCGTCGGCTTCGAGACCATCTGGGAGCCCTTCCAGAAGGTGGCCGAATACAAGACGCCGGAGCGCCCCTGACCGTTTTCCGGCGATGAATTGAAAGAGGCCGCCGGCAGGTGGCCTCTTTTGCTTTGCCCCTTCTCCGGGGCATCCGTCCGCCGCCGCCGTGGGGCGTCAGGGCCCGCGCCGGGTGGCTTGCGGCCCGTCATGATTCTTCCTATAGATGGCGGCTGTGACGGCAGGCAGGTGAGTAGGCACAAGGGTAGGCACAGGCAAGAGGTTTGGCATGGGTGTGGTAGTTCCACTGGGCGGCAAGGATGGCGGCAAGGCGTCACTGGCGCCGTTGCTCGATCTGGTCGCTCCCGACATGGAGAAGATCAACGAAACCATTCTCTCCCATGCCCAGTCCCACGTTGACATGATCCCCAAGCTGGCCGGCCACCTGATAAACTCCGGCGGCAAGCGCCTGCGCCCCATGCTCACCATCGCCACCGCCCGCATGTTCGGCTACGACGGAGCCGATCACATCCCGCTGGCCATCTCGGTGGAATTCCTCCACACCGCCACCTTGCTTCACGACGACGTCGTTGACGAGAGCGACTTCCGCCGCGGCCGCAAGGCGGCGCGCCTCATCTGGGGCAATCAGGCCACCGTTCTGGTCGGTGATTACCTGCTCAGCCAGACCTTCAAGATGCTGGTCGATACCGGCAACATGGAAGCCCTGCGCATAATGTCTTACGCCGCCGCCCACATCGCCGAGGGCGAGGTCATGCAACTGGCCACCCAACACGACGTCAGCACCACCGAGGACGCCTACATGGAGGTCATAAACGCCAAGACGGCGGCCCTCTTCGCCGCCGCCGCCGAGCTTGGCGCGGTGCTGGGCGAGCGCCCGCGCAAGGAACGCGAAGCGCTGCAATCATACGGCCGCAACCTCGGCATAGCCTTCCAGCTCGTCGATGACGCCCTCGATTACGCCGGCGAGGAGGACAAGCTCGGCAAGACGGTGGGCGACGACTTCCGCGAGGGCAAGATAACCCTGCCGGTGGTGCTCGCCTACCGCCGCGGCTCCGACGAGGAGCGCGCCTTCTGGAAGCGGGTCATGGAAAGCGGCGAACAGCACGACGGCGACCTGGAGCACGCCCTTGAGCTGATCGGCCGCCATAACGCCATGGCCGACACCATGGAGCGGGCCCGCCATTACGGCTCCATAGCCCGCGACGCGCTGGGCAT
>CAZXTT010000055.1:0-3330 GCA_964643775.1 uncultured Rhizobiaceae bacterium
CCGGCCAGCAGGTCGGGGTCTATCTCGCCTTCCGCGTTCGGCCCGGCCTCCACCAGCGTGTCGGGCGGCGGGGCCAGCCCGGCGCTCTGGGTGGCGTAGCCCATCTGGGCGAGGCGGGCGGATATGCCCTCGGCCACCCGCTCCGATATGCGGGTCATGGCGGCGTGGTTGATGCCGTTCCACGGGTTGGCGTTCGTCCCGGCCAGCGGCTCGGAGCCGGATATCTCGTCGGCGCGGGCGGCGGACGGCCCGCGCAGGGTGAAGGCATAGGCGAGGCGGCGCTGTCCGAAGTCGTCGCGGTAGGGCTCGAACCTGCCGGTGAGCCGCCAGCCCCGGGCGCTCCTGCCATTGCGCGCGGTGGGCACGCCGCGGCGCGCCAGCGCCTGCCCCAGGGCCTTGCGCAGGCGCGCGGCCTGGGGCGGGGGCACGTCGTCGAGGCCGTCCAGCACGAGGGCGGGGGCGCGCGGGCGGCTTTGCGCCAGCACCGGGTCGGAGGACTTGGCGAAAGGCTGTTCCAGCGAGCCACAGGCGGCCAGCGCCAGCGCCATGAACATGGCGGCGGCCAGTCTCGCGCATGTGGTCAGGGGAGGAATCATGCGGTGCCTTCCTGCTTCGTCCCGGTTCGGGCCTCACCATGGGCGGCAATCATGGCTCCAGCATGATTACCGCCAACTGGCAGCCGTAGCGCTTTTCTCCGGCGTGGGTGTTGCGGCGGTAGGAGAAGAACAGATCCTCCTCGCCATAGGTGCAGCGGCCAATGTCCGCGAGGCTGGATATGCCCGCTTCCTCCAGCACGTGGGCGACGAAGCCGGGCAGGTCGAAGAGGTGATGGCCGGGGCGTCGCGAGGGAACGAAGAAGCGTGCGTTGCGCGGATCCCTGTCGATGAAGCGGGCGGGGAATTCCGGGCCCACCTCGTAATTGGGCCGGGATATGACGGGGCCAATGGCGCAGGCGATGTCGCCGCGCTTCGCGCCCAGTTCCTCCATCTTCGCGATGGTGGCCTCCAGCACGCCGCCGAGGGCCCCCTTCCACCCGGCATGGGCGGCCCCTATGACGCCCGCGGCGCGATCGGCGAACAATACCGGCGTGCAGTCGGCGGTGGCCACCCCTATGGCCACCCCGCGGCGGGTGGTGGCGATGGCGTCGGCATGGGGCGGGTCGCGCCAGTCCCACGGCTCGTCGAGGCGCGCGCAGGTGGGCGAATGGGTCTGGTAGGGGGTGCACAGCACCCGCGCCCCCATGGCGCGGCGCACGCGGTCGCGGTTTTCCAGCACCTTGCCGCGCTCGTCGTCGGAGCCGAGGCGGCAGTTGAGTGAGGCATATAGGCCGGTGGAGACGCCGCCCTTGCGGGTGAAGAAGCCATGCCTGACGCCGCTGGCGGCGGCGAGGTTGTCCGCTTGCAGGTGAAATGTCATGGACGGGATCTCCCTTGCCTCTTTCAGCCTTGCTCCTCGAAGGGGGCGGGCGCGGGCAGGCCCGGCGACACCCCGGCCAGCACCTTGAACAAGCGCCCCATCTGATCCGGGGCGGCGATGCGCTCCATGCCGCGCTTCAGCATTATCTTCTGGCGCGCCGTGGCCTTGCGGCGCAACATCTCGTGGCGGGCGGCCAGCCCCATGGCGTTCAGGAACGCGCCCTGCTCCACCGGCCCCCAGCAGGTCATGCCCTGCCGCTCGGCGGCCACCGCCAGGGCGTGGAAATCGACATGGGCGGTGATGTCCGTCTCGCCGGGGCGGTGGAAGGGGGAAACCCTGCGGTGGCGGGAGACGGCCTGCAACGTCTCTCCGGGGCCGGGGACGGCGTGGCCATAGTCGATGAACAGGAAAGCGCCGCCGTCGCCGCTAAGGCGGCGGGCGACGTGGGCGGCGTATTCGGCGCGCCGGGGCGACAGCTCGATAATGGAGCCGGGCGGCAGTTCCGCGGCCCATTGGGGGATGCCGGCCTCGTCGGCCGGCGGGCCGCCGGGAGCGAAGGCCAGCTCGTCGTTTTCGCCGATGACCACCATGCGCCGCCGCCAGCCTTCTTCCGTGCGCTGGTAGTGATGCACCGGCAGGGCGTCGAAGAATTCGTTGGCTATCACGATGGCCGGGCGGCCCTGCCCAACGGCGGCGAAATCATCGTGCCAGGTGATTTCGGCCCCGGTTGCGGCCAGCGCCCGCCGTTGCTCCTCGCGCAGGGAGGGGGACGTCTCGACCATGCGCACCCTTGCCGCCTCGGTAAAGCCGGGCATGACGGCCCCGGCGCGCAGCATGTCGCGCATCAGGGCGCCGCGTCCGGGGCCAAGCTCGACGAGGTCGAATTCCGCCGGCGCGCCCATGGCCCGCCAGCCGCTCGCGGCCCACACGCCGAGCAGCTCGCCGAACATCTGCGAGGCCTCCGGGGCGGTGATGAAATCGCCCTCGCGCCCGAATGGCTGGGCGTGCATGTAATAGCCGTGTTCGGGGTGGGCGAGGCAAAGCTCCATGTATTCGGCGACCGTGATGCCGCCCTCCTCGCCGATGCGCCGGCGGATGATGGCCTCAAGCGGGGTCATTGCGCAGGCCCCTGTATACCAGCCAGCCGCCGACGGCCAGAAGCGGCAGGGAGAGCACCATGCCCATGGTCAGCCAGCCGCCGAGGAGATAGCCGATGTGGGCGTCCGGCTGGCGGAAGAACTCGACGATGACGCGCGATATCCCGTAGCCCGCGGTGAACGCCCCGGCGATCAGCCCCGGACGGGCCAGCGCGCCGCGGCGGACCAGCAGGTGCAGCACGGCAAACAGCACCAGCCCCTCGAGCAGCGCCTCGTATAGCTGGCTGGGGTGGCGCGGCAGGTCGCCCGCGCCGGGGAAGACGAAGGCCCAGGGCACGTCGGTGACGCGCCCCCACAGCTCGCCGTTGATGAAATTGGCGACGCGGCCAAGGAACAGGGCGATGGGCACCGAGGCGGCGGCCAGGTCGAGCAGGCGGTCGAGGCGCAGGCCGTGGCGGCGCGTGAACAGCCAGCTTGCGATTATCACCCCGAGGAAGCCGCCGTGAAAGCTCATGCCGCCATGCCACGCGGCAAGCGCCTCCAGCGGGTGGGAGAGGTAATAGGAGGGATTGTAGAACAGCACGTAGCCGAGCCTGCCGCCCAGCACCACCCCGGCCATGGCCCAGAGCATGAAGGCGTCCATCTGCTCGACGCTCATGGAGGGGCGGCCCGGCTTCCAGAAACGTTCGGTCTTCAGCAGGTGCTTGGCCCAGGCGATGGCGAGAAACAGCCCCACCACGTAGGCCAGCGCATACCAGCGGAACTGCAACGGCCCGATGGATATGGCCACCGGGTCGATCATGGGAAATGGAATCGC
>CAZXTT010000056.1:0-2880 GCA_964643775.1 uncultured Rhizobiaceae bacterium
CGCCGCCGACGCCGCCGTCAAGAAGGTGTGCGAGCAGATGAAGGGCGACCGCAACAAGGCGCGCGTTACCTTCTATTACCTGCTGGCCCAGGCCACCGGCACCATGGACAAGCTGGCGTAAGGCCATCCGATACGGCCCAAGGGCCGTTTGCAGCATGAAATGGCGACACGTCCGGGGAGGCAGCCCACTGTCTCCACCGGAGGTGTTGTCTGGCCATATCGCGGGACTTGATCAGCCATGCGGCAATATCTCGACCTGATGCGGCGGGTGCTCGACGAGGGCGCGCGCAAGGACGACCGCACCGGCACCGGCACGCTGAGCGTATTCGGTCACCAGATGCGCTTCGACCTGGGCGAGGGCTTCCCGCTGCTGACCACCAAGAAGCTGCACATCCGCTCGATCGTCTACGAGCTGTTGTGGTTCCTGCGCGGCGATACCAACATCGGCTGGCTGCACGAGCACGGGGTCACCATCTGGGACGAATGGGCCGACGAGAACGGCGACCTGGGGCCGGTTTACGGGGCGCAGTGGCGCTCGTGGCCAGATTGCCGGGGCGGGACCATCGACCAGATAGCCGAGGTGACGGAGCAGATCCGCGACAATCCCGATTCCCGGCGGCTCATCGTGTCGGCGTGGAACGTGGCGGAGCTGCCGAAGATGGCGCTGCCGCCGTGTCACCTGCTGTTCCAGTTCTACGTCGCCGGGGGGCGGCTTTCCTGCCAGTTGTACCAGCGCTCTGCGGACATCTTCCTCGGCGTGCCCTTCAACATCGCCTCCTATGCCCTGCTCACCCACATGATGGCCCATGTGACGGGGCTGAAGGCCGGCGAGTTCGTCCATACCCTTGGCGACGCGCACTTGTATCTCAACCACCTGGAGCAGGCGCGCACCCAGCTTGCCCGCCAGCCGCGGGCGCTGCCCAGGCTGAAGCTGGCGCGCAAGGTTGACAGGCTGGAGGATTTCCGCTTCGAGGATTTCATCATCGAGGGTTACGACCCGCACCCGCACATAAAGGCCCCGGTGGCCGTGTAAGCAGCGCGGAGATCAGGAGATGAAATACTGGCTGGTGGTATTCATCCTGCTCAACGGCGAGTGGACGCCCGGGGCCAAGGTGAAACCCATGGGCTGGCATCCGCGCGCCTATGACAGCCTGGAGACATGCCAGAAGCGCAAGGCGTTCGCCATAGAGGCGGTGAGGAAGACGGCCAAGGCCCCGTCGCGCTGGTTCTGCACCACCAGGCCCGATGCGCCGCTAGAGGAGCTGGAGCGGGAGGCGAAGGGCAAATCAAGCAGCCAATGAAACGAAAAAAGACGCCCTTGTGGCGTCCTTGCCGTCTCCGGCTCCATGGTTCTCCATGCATTGGGGAATTGGGAAACTGGAGCGGGCGATGAGATTCGAACTCACGACCCCAACCTTGGCAAGGTTGTGCTCTACCCCTGAGCTACGCCCGCGTTGTCCAGTTCATGCCGCCGGCGGCCCCTGCCGCCAGCGGGTTGTTATATTGCGCAAAGCGGATTGAAATGCAATAGGCTTGTTAGGCAATGGCCCCATAAAAAATGTTCATTCTGATCGCTTCAGGCAGCGCGAATGCTGTCAAAACAATGCTCGAATAGGCCTTGGCCTGTCCTTGCGCTTGTCTTGACAGCATTCGAGCTGCCTGAAACGATCATAATGAGCGTTTTTCATGGATCCATGGCCTGGCGGCGAAATCAAAAAAACCGGCAGCGGGAACAGGACACATGGCGGCCACGCGACGAGAGCTTTTCGCCTTTCTGGACGAGCTGGGCATAGCCCACGAGACACGCGAGCACGAGGCGGCGTTCACGGTGGAGGACGCGCGCGCCCTGCGCGGGGCGATACCCGGCGGCCACACCAAGAACCTGTTCCTCAAGGACAAGAAGGGCCGCCTGTGGCTGGTGGTGGCCGACGAGGAGACACGGGTCGATCTCAAGCAGCTCCACAAGCGCATGGGCGCGGCGCGGCTGTCGTTCGGCAAGGCGGAGCTGATGGAACAGGTGCTGGGAGTATCGCCCGGCTCGGTGACGCCCTTCGCCCTGATGAATGACCGCGAGGGCAAGGTGACGGTGGTGCTGGACGAGCGCATGATGGAACACGAGAGGCTCAACTTCCACCCGCTGGAAAACACCGCCACCACCACCATATCGCGCCAGGACCTGCTCGACTTCCTGCGCACCACCGGCCACGAGCCGCTGATAATCGACGTGACGTGAGGACAAGTGATTTAACAGTCTTCCAAAGAACCCCGGTGGTTCGGCAGGCTTTAAAAAAAACCCGGCCGTCGGGAGGCCGGGTTTTCTTGTCTTCGCGTGGCGTTGTGGAAGCTCAGTCGCCCTCGCCGGGTTCGGGGGTGAAATACTTTTCCAGCTTGTTGGGCTCGCCGTCGTATTTCTCGTGATCGGGAAGGGGATCTTTCTTGTGGGTGATGTTGGGCCATTCCTTAGCGTACTTGGCGTTGAACTCCACCCACTTGTCCATCCCCGGCTCGGTGTCGGGGAGGATGGCCTCCGCCGGGCATTCCGGCTCGCACACGCCGCAGTCGATGCACTCGTCGGGATCGATCACCAGCGTCACCTTGCCCTCGTAGAAGCAGTCCACCGGACAAACTTCCACGCAGTCGGTGTATTTGCACATGATGCAGTTATCGACGACAACATAGGTCATGGTGCTGTTCCCTTGAAAACCAGCCCCCGCAAATTCGGGTGCGGTGGCCGCCCAGAAATATCCTGACCCGCGCTATAGCAGGGGTTACGGACTTTTTACAGCCCATTTTTGCCATTGTGGTCGGTGATTATGTCGCATTTCCGACAAAAAAGGCCGGTTATTCGCCGTCCTCCCTGATTTCGCTGCGCAAGAGGGC
>CAZXTT010000057.1:0-8172 GCA_964643775.1 uncultured Rhizobiaceae bacterium
GACCATATCCAGCCGCCGCCGCGGCGACATGGTGGAGCTGACCATGGAGGACACCGGCGTCGGCATGGACGAGGAAACCCGCCGCCACATATTCGATCCCTTCTTCTCGCGCCGCGCCGACAGCGCCGAGGGCACCGGCCTCGGCCTGACCATCTGCCGCTCCATAGTGGAGCGCCACGGCGGCTCGATAGAGGTGCGCAGCGCTCCCGGCGAAGGCTCCACCTTCATCGTCGCCATGCCGGCGGGCGAATCCGCATGCAAGCCCTCGGCCAATCCATCGAGCAAGCCTGATCCGGGAGACGAGCCGTGAACACCGCCGCCAGAAGCCTGCTGATAATCGACGACGACCGCCTGTTCAACGACCTGGTCACCGGCCAGCTCGAGGAATCCGGCTACCGCGTCACCGGGGCCCGCTCGTGGGACGAGGCCCGCGAATGGCTGAACAGCAACGAGCCGGACCTGGCGCTGCTCGACATCCGCCTGCCCGACAGCGAGGGCCTGCAGGTGCTGCGGGAGCTGGTGCCGCATTTCCCGGTCATCGTGCTCACCGCCTATGGCTCGGTGCGCTCCGCCGTCGAGGCGATCAGGCTGGGGGCCGCCGAATACCTGCTCAAGCCCGTCAACCTCGACGAGCTGGAGCTGGCCATCGCCCGCACCCTCGGCCATGCCGAGCTGAAGGAGAGCCTCGACCTCGTGCGCACCCGCGAGCGCAGGAGCCGCAAGTCGTTCATGGTCGGCAAGTCGCGCGCCCTGCGCAGGGTGTCGGAGATGATAAAGGCGGTGGCGGAGGAGAACGTCACCGTGCTGATAACCGGCGAGTCGGGCACCGGCAAGGAACTGGTGGCGCGCGAGATACACGAACGCTCCCTGCGCAGCGCCCGCAATTTCGTCACCCTCGATTGCTGCACCCTGCAGGAAAACCTGTTCGAGTCGGAGCTGTTCGGCCACGAGAAGGGCGCTTTCACCGGCGCCGACAAGCGCAAGAAGGGGCTGATAGAAGGAGCCCGCGGCGGCACCCTGTTCCTCGACGAGATAGGCGAGATCGGCCCGCCCATCCAGGCCAAGCTGCTGCGCGTGCTGGAGACCGGCGAATTCCGCCGCCTCGGCGGCAACACCGTGCTGCATTCCGACGCCCGCATCCTCTGCGCCACCAACCGCGACCTGAAGAAAATGTCGCACGATGGCGCCTTCCGCTCCGATCTCTACTACCGCCTGTCCACCTTCGTCATCGAGCTGCCCCCCCTGCGCGAGCGCCGCGAGGACATCCCCGACCTGGTGCGTCACTTCCTCGCCAACCACGATTTCTCGCGCCGCATCGCCAAGGACATCTCCCCCGCCGCGCTGGAGCAGCTCAGCGCCTACGACTGGCCCGGCAACATCCGCGAGCTGCGCAACGTGGTCGAGCGCGCCATCATCCTCTCCGGCGACGCGCCGCTGCTCGAGCCGCGCCACTTCGCCCTCGCCCAGCCCGGACAGGCCCCCGCCGGCGGCGTGCAACTGTCGTTCGCCAGCCCGCCGCCGCTGGAGGCGCTCAAGGAACACTACTTCCGCCACATGTACGAACGCCTGCGCGGCCACCGCGCCGAACTGGCCCGCGCGCTGGGCATATCGGAACGCAACGTCTACCGCCTGATAAAGAAATACGCCCTCGACGGCGAGCGGCGGTGAGGACGTAAACGATTTTTCCACAACATTAAAATTGTCAATGGCGGCCCTGCGGGCCGTCGCCGAAGGCGATTGAAAACCATTGACAATTTTAATGTTGCGGCAAGAATGGCAAGGAAGCGCCCAATGGCGAAAAATCGCCATTGGCGCTTCTCGTCAGCGAATGCCCGGATTGTGGCCGCCCCGGCCCGGCCAATCCCCGGCCAGCCTCAATCTCCCTGCCGCTTCAGGTGCCTCGTCAGGCGTTGTTCCAGCCGTTCCCACAGGCGGCGCATGGCTTCCACCACCAGCAGGTAGAGAATGGCCGCCCACAGGTATACGTCGAAGCTGAAGGTGCGCGAAAAGGCCAGCCGCGTTGCTCCCATCAGGTCGAAAATGGTCACCACCGAGGCGATGGCCGAACCCTTTATCATCAGTATGATCTCGTTGCCCAGCGGCCTCAGCGCCGTGATCATGGCCTGCGGCAGTATCACCTTCATGAAGGCCACCGGGCGCGACAGGCCGAGCGCCATGGCCCCTTCCCACTGGCCGCGCGGCACGGCGCTTATCGCCACCCGGTATATCTCGCCCTGGTAGGCCGCGGTGTTGAGCGTGAAGGCCAGCAGCACGCAATACCACGCCTCGCGGAAGAACCACCACAGGCCCCAATCCTCCAGCAATGGCCGTAACTGACCGGAACCGTAATAAATCAGGAACACCTGCGCCAGCATGGGCGTGCCACGGAAGAAATACATGTAGGCAAAGGCCGCCGCGCCCGCCCAGCGGCTGCCGGAAAGCCGCGCCCAGGCCAGCAGCAGGCCGAGGAACGCCCCCACCGTGACCGGTATGACCACCAGTTTGACCGTCACCCACAGCCCCGCCAGCATGCGCGGGAAATACCTGTTGAAGACCTCCGCGTCGAAGCCGCTCCACAGCACCCACGCCGCCGCCAGCGCCATCAGCCCCCACAGGCCCATCAGCACGACCCCGGCCACCCGCGCCCCGTTCCAGCCGCGCGCCGGCGCGGGCGGGCGGGCGCGGGCGGTGTCCTTGTTCGCCGCCGGAGAAGCCATCAGCGCGCCTCCCCGCGGTTCACCCGCCGTTCGACATGGGCCAGCCCGCGCGCCGAGATCAGCGACAGCACCAGGTAGATGGCGCAGGCGACCGAGTAGAACAGTATCGGCTGCTTGGTCACACCCACCGCCACCGATGTCTGGCGCAGCAGCTCGTCGAGCGCGATCACCGACACCAGCGACGTCTCCTTCAGCAGGATCAGCCACAGGTTGCCCAGCCCGCCGATGGACAGGCGGATCAGTTGCGGCAGTATGACCAGCCGGAAGGTCTTCCAGCGCGACAGGCCAAGCGCCGCCGCCCCCTCCCACTGGCCGCTCGGGATGCCGCGGAACGCCGACAGGAACACCTCCGAGGAATAGGCCGAAAACACCAGTCCCAAGGCGATCATTCCGGCAACGAAAGGATTGACCTCGAAATAGGAATCGAAAAACATCCCCCACAGGGCCTGCAAGGCCATCTGGCCGCCGTAATAGACGATGAAAATGGTCAGAAGCTCCGGCAGGCCGCGAAACACCGTGGTGTATATGCGCGCCGCCCGCCGCAACAGCCGCTCCGATGAGATCTGCCCCAGGGCGATGAGCAGCCCCGCGACCAGCCCCCCCGGCAGGGTGGCCAGCGCCAGCGTCACCGTCACCCACAGCCCCGCCAGCAGCTCGTCCCCCCAGCCGCCATCGCCGAACGACAACAGTGTCAGGGCCTCCGTCATGCGCCCCTCGCCCCTATCGGTGTTTCATGCCCACGAATTGCGAAAGGGGGCGCCTCACGCCGGAAGCGCCCCCTTTCTCAGCATCATGCCTTGTCGCCCCGCGTCAATAGATCGAGAAGGGGAAGTATTTCTTGTTGATCTTCTCGTAGGTGCCGTCGGCGAGGATCTCCTTGAGCGCCTTGTTGAGCATCTCCTTGAGATCCTTGTCCTCCTTGCGCACGGCTATGCCCGCGCCCTCGCCGAACCATTTCGGATCCTTGATGTCCGGCCCGGTGAACTTGCAGCACTGGCCATCCTTGGTCTTCAGCCATTCGAACAGCACCAGCTTGTCGGCCAGTTGCGCGTCCAGTCTGCCCGCCGCAAGGTCGGCGTTGACCTCGTCCTGCGTCTTGTAGAGCTTGATGGTGGAGTCCTTGTAGTTGTCCTCCAGGTAGTTGGCGTGGATGGTCGAGGCCTGCGCGCCGATGGTCTTGCCCTTCATGGCCTTGGGCGAAACATCGCTGATGGGCGAATCCTTGGGCACCACGAAGGTCGCCGGAGAGCTGTAATACTTGTCGGTGAAGTCCACCTTCTTCTTGCGCTCGGCGGTGATCGACATGGAGGCCACTATGGCGTCATACTTCTTGGCCAGCAGGCCGGGGATGATGCCGTCCCAGTCCTGCGCCACGAACACGCACTTGGCCTTCAGCTTGTCACACAGCGCCTGCGCTATGTCCACGTCGAAGCCCTTCAGGTTGCCCGCCGAATCCTTGTAGTTGAAGGGCGGGTAGGCGCCCTCGGTGCCGATGCGGATGGTCTTCCAGTCCTTGGCCTGCGCCATGCCGGCGGCCAGTGACAGGGCAATCGCGGCGGCGGCCAATTTCATTATCTTTTTCATGCTCCCGGTACCTCCCCTGTTATTGGATATTCGCGAAAAATGCCATGCCATCGGCCACTCAGGCCGACGGTCTGACGCCAGCTTAATCATTTTGCCGCCGCTGGGGGAGTCTTTTTTCCTGACGCAGCGGCACCAGCCGCCACGCATTTATCGAGTTCAGGCCCTGGTCACACGTCGAGATTGGCCACGCTCAGGGCGTTGTTCTGGATGAACTCGCGGCGCGGCTCCACCAGGTCGCCCATCAGCCGCGAGAACAAGTCGTCGGCCTCGTCTATCTCGCGGATCTTCACCTGCAACAGCGAGCGCGCGTTGGGGTCCAGCGTCGTCTCCCACAACTGGTCGGGGTTCATCTCGCCCAGGCCCTTGTAGCGCTGCATGGATATGCCCTTGCGCCCGTGGGCGAACACGCATTCCAGCAGCTCCAGTGGCGAATGGATGATCTGCTCGTCGCCGCCGCGCTCGAAGCGCGCCGGCTCGCCGTAGACCTCGCGCAGGTGCGCCGCGTGGCGGCCCAGCCGCCGCGCCTCCAGCGAGCTGAGCAGGGCGGCGTCCAGCTCGTGGCTCTCGCGCACCCCGCGCACCTCGCGCCAGAAGCGCATCCCGCCGTCTTCCATGACCTCGCCGCGCCAGCCGCGCTCGGTCTCGTCCGATATGACATCTAGCCGCCGCGCCACCTCATCGGCCAGCTTCGCGGCCCTTTCGGCATCCTTCAGCGGCTCGCCCTCGAACACCCCGCTCACCGCCGCCTGCTCCAGCAGGAAGCGCGGATAGCGCATGTTCAGCGCCTCGATGGAGGAGCGCACCTCGCGCGCCTCGTCGACCACCGCCCGCAGGTCGGCCCCGGCGCGCGTCTCGCCGCCCGCCAGGTGCAGCGCCGCGCCTTCCAGCCCCGCCTCGATGAGGAAGTTCTCCAGCGCCTCGTCGTCCTTGAGATAGACCTCCGAGGAGCCGCGCCGCACCTTGTAGAGCGGCGGCTGGGCTATGTAGAGATAGCCGCGCTCGATGATCTCCGGCATCTGGCGGTAGAAGAAGGTCAGCAGCAGGGTGCGGATGTGCGCCCCGTCCACGTCGGCGTCAGTCATGATGATGATCTTGTGATAGCGCAGCTTGTCTATGTCGAACTCCTCGCGCCCTATGCCCGCGCCGAGGGCGGTTATCAGGGTGCCTATCTCGTTCGACGACAGCATCTTGTCGAAACGCGCCCGCTCGACGTTGAGGATCTTGCCACGCAGCGGCAGGATGGCCTGGTTCTGGCGGTTGCGTCCCTGCTTGGCCGAGCCGCCGGCGGAATCGCCCTCGACTATGAACAGCTCCGACAGCGCCGGGTCGCGCTCCTGGCAGTCGGCCAGCTTGCCGGGCAGCGAGGCCACGTCCAGCGCGCTCTTGCGCCGCGTCAGCTCGCGCGCCTTGCGCGCCGCCTCGCGCGCGGCGGCCGCCTCCACCACCTTGGAGACGATGGCCCTGGCCTCGTTGGGGTGTTCCTCGAACCACTGCGAGAGCTTGTCGTTCATCACGTTCTCGACCACCGGGCGCACCTCCGACGACACCAGCTTGTCCTTGGTCTGGGAGGAGAACTTCGGATCGGGCACCTTAACCGACAACACCGCGGTCAGCCCCTCGCGGGCGTCCTCGCCGGAAAGCGACACCTTCTCCTTGCGGGCGATGCCGGAGGAGTTGGCATAGCCGTTGACCACCCGCGTGAGCGCGGCGCGGAAACCCGCCAGGTGGGTGCCGCCGTCGCGCTGCGGTATGTTGTTGGTGAAGCACAGCACGTGCTCGTGGTAGCTGTCGTTCCACCACAGGGCGCACTCCACCACGATGTCGTCCTTCTCGGCCTTTATGTATATCGGCTCGCCGATGAGCGGCGTGCGCGTGCGGTCGAGATGGCGGACGAATTCCACCAGCCCGCCGTCATAGGCCATCTCCACCCGCCTGACCTCCGGCCCGCGCCGGTCTTCCAGCACGATGCGCACCCCGGAATTGAGGAAGGCCAGCTCGCGCAGCCGGTGCTCCAGGGTGTTGAAGTCGAACTCGGTCATGGAGAAGATTTCCGCCGACGGCATGAAGGTGATCTCCGTGCCGCTCTTGCCCCGCGCCTCGCCGGTCACTTCCAGCGGCCCCACCGCCTCGCCCATGCGGAATTCCATCTCGTGGGTCTTGCCGCCGCGCCAGATGCGCAGCTTCAGCCATTCGGAAAGGGCGTTGACCACCGACACGCCCACCCCGTGCAGCCCGCCGGAAACCTTGTATGAATTGCTGTCGAACTTGCCGCCGGCGTGCAACTGGGTCATGATGACCTCCGCCGCCGACACCCCCTCGCTGGGGTGTATGTCCACCGGAATGCCGCGCCCGTTGTCGCGGATGGTGGCCGAGCCGTCGGCGTTGAGTATCACCTCCACCGCGTCGCAATGACCGGCCAGCGCCTCGTCGATGGCGTTGTCCACCACCTCGTAGATCATGTGATGCAGGCCCGATCCGTCGTCGGTGTCGCCGATATACATGCCGGGGCGCTTGCGCACCGCCTCCAGCCCCTTGAGCACCTTGATGGACTCCGCGCCGTAATCCTGGTTTTCCTTGCCGGTCATGAGCGTCTTTCTCGTTGCCTTTTCATCGTCTCTTCGGCGCCTTTCATTCACGCGCCTGCGTCACTTCCCCGTCCTCGACGCGCAGGAAGACGGCGCGTCCGCGCAACAGGCCGAACAGCGCCTCGTCGGTGCCGGTCATCCATACTTGCGCCCCCAGGTCCTCCAGCGCCTCGAACAGCCCTCCGCGCCGCGCCTCGTCGAGGTGGGCCGCCACCTCGTCGAGCAGCAGCAGCGGCGCCATGCCGCCCGCCGCCTGCTTCACCGCCCGCGCGTGGGCCAGCACGATAGCGATCAGCAGCGCCTTCTGCTCGCCCGTGGAACACAGCCTGGCGGGCATGTCGCGCGGCCCGTGAAACACCTCCAGCGCCGAGCGGTGCGCCCCAGTCAGGGTGCGCCCCGCTGCCGCGTCCCTTGGCCGCTCGCGGGCCAGGGTGGCGCGCGCCTCGTCCTCCACCGTGACAGCCGGTGATTCGGCCAGCCTGTCCTCCACCCAACCTTGTAGCCGCAAGCGGGCGAAAGGGAAAGGCCCGGAGCGCTTTCGCACCAGCTTTTCCATGCCTTCGCGCAGCGCCTCCATGGTCGCCATGCGCGCCGCCGCCATGGCCGTGAAGCATTCCGCCAGTTGCGCCTCCACCGCGTCCAGCCACGCGGCGTTGGCGGAGAAGTCCTCCAGCAGCCGGTTGCGCTGGCGCAGCAGCTTCTCCATGGCCGCGGCGCGCGCCGCGTGTCCCGGGTCGAGGGCCGCCGTCAGCCTGTCGAGAAAGCGCCGCCGCTCGCTCTCCGGGCCGCTGAACAGCCTGTCCATGGCCGGGGTCAGCCAGCCCATGCGCAAGTGCTCGCCGAGCTGGCCGGAGGCGCGCGCCGCCTTGCCGTCGATGAACAGCCGCCGCGCTCCGCCCTCGCCGCCCGCGCCATTGCCATTGCCGCCCTTGCCGCCGCCGCCACCGACGCCGCCTGGCCGCCAGTCCATGCCGATGCGCACCGGCCCCTGCAGGCCGTCCACCCGCGCCGCCAGCGCCCAGCCGCCGGAGCCGCCATGGCGGGCCATGTCGCCGAAGGCGGCGCGCCGCAGCCCGCGCCCCGGGGCGAGCATGGAAAGGGCCTCCAGCAGGTTGGTCTTGCCCGCCCCGTTGGGGCCGCTCAGCACGATCAGCCGCCCGTCGATGCGCAGCCGCGCCCTCGCATGGTTGCGAAAATCCGTGACATCCAGTCGGCTGACGGCGGCGCTGGCGGCAGGGCTGGCTATGGCGCTTTCTCCCGTGCTTGTCGGGGCTTGCATGATTCGT
>CAZXTT010000058.1:0-2378 GCA_964643775.1 uncultured Rhizobiaceae bacterium
CGCGAAAATGGCGAAAACGCGGCCGCCGCCGGATTCACGCGGCGTTCTTGCGCAGGTAGCCGAGCAGGGCGTTGAAATCACCCTTGTTGCGGTTGAGGATGGATACGAACTTGTCGCGCATGCGCAGGCTCAGCCATATTCCCTGGATGTTGACATCGCCCACCCTGTAACCACCGCCGGAATAGACGCGCCACTTCACCGGCGAGCGCTTGCCGTTGGCGTATATCATGTTCGTGTCCACCGTCAGCCACTTGCCGCGCTTTTGCGTGCGCTTCACCTTGATGTCCACCCCGCCCAGGTCCTTGCGGTAATAGACGAACAAGCCGGCGATGTAGTCGATCACCAGCCGGTAGTATTCGTCCTGCATCGAGCGGGGCATCTTGCGCCGGTATTTGCCCAGCGCGAAGCGGGCGATGGCGCGCATGTTGGCGTTCCTGGTCAGCAGGCGCACGAACTTGCGCTTCAGCGCCCTGCCGCCCTGTCCGGAGCGCGCCAGCGCCATGACCTGTTTGGCCAGGGAGACCACGTAATCCTCCGCCGTCCCGGCGCGCGACGCCGTCGCCCCCGTGGTCATGATGGCGCAAGCCGCCCCGGCCATGAAAAGACGTCGCGACAGATCGCCGGGAGCGGGGCAGGGGTAGGGTTTGGTCACCTTGAGCATCCTTGGATATTGGCGCATGCGAGATACTTTCCTTCTTGAAGAGCGCTGTTTTGCCAAAGCGAGAGCGCTTCATGCAAAAAAGCGGCCAACCGTGAAACAACATGCCCCCTCGCAATGCGTCCGGCAGTTTGCTCGAAAAGCATATCTGTGGCAAGAGGCAAGCAGCAGGCATCCAACCCCCACATGCGCACGAGCGGCCCGTAACCCGATGAGCGATCAGCAAGACAACGACAAGGACGGCATGGAGGAAATCCTCTCCGCCCTGCGCGCCGCCGGCGAGGCCACGCGCCTGCGCCTGCTGTTCATCCTCTCGCGCGGCGAGTTCAACGTCACCGAGCTGACCTACATCCTTGACCAGAGCCAGCCGCGCATCTCCCGCCACCTGAAGTTGATGACCGAGGCCGGCCTGCTGGAGCGCCACAAGGAGGGAAGCTGGGTGCTGTTCCGCGCCCACGAGGACGGCCCCGCCGGCCAACTGGCCCGCCACATAGCCTCCCTGCTGCCCGCCGACGGCGGCGCCTTCCGCCGCGACATGGAGCGCCTCGGGGAGATAATGGAGGAGCGCGCCCGGCGGGCGGAGGAATATTTCGCCTCCGTGGCCGGCGAGTGGGACGCCATCCGCTCGCTGCACGTATCGGAACGACAGGTGGAAAGGGCCATGCTGGAGATGGCCGGCCCCGGCCCCTTCGACTTCCTCATAGACGTGGGCACCGGCACGGGCCGCGTGCTGGAGCTGTTCGCCCCTTGCGCGAAACACGCCGAGGGCGTGGACAGCTCGCGCAAGATGCTGGCGGTGGCCCGCGCGCGCCTGCAACGGCCGGGGCTGAACCACCTGCGCCTGCGCTCCGGCGACGCCTGCGAAATGCCCTTCGACGATGAAAGCGCCGACATGATAACCATCCACCAGGTGCTGCATTACCTCCCCGAACCAGCCGCCGCGCTGGCCGAATGCGCCCGCGTGCTGGCCCCGGAGGGCCGCCTGCTGGTGGTCGATTTCGCCCCCCACGAACAGGAATTCCTGCGCGAGGAACACGCCCACCGCAGGCTGGGCATATCCACCCGCGACATGACCAGGTGGCTGACCCGCGCCGGCCTCACCTTGCAAGAACACCAGACCATGGAACCCACCCGCGAAGGCGGCCTGGCCGTATCCCTGTGGCTGGCCCAAAAACCCCCCGCGGCGGACAACGAAAACCAGCCGCCGCCGAAGGGCGAAAAATAACCGCCACAAAGGCAAATCCCCCCTTCACAAACCAGGGCCCGATGTCTATATAAACCCAGCCCCGCCCAACCACGGCGCGGCAAGAAAATGACGCGGGGTGGAGCAGCCCGGTAGCTCGTCAGGCTCATAACCTGAAGGTCGCAGGTTCAAATCCTGCCCCCGCTACCATTTTCCAGCGGCGGACGAATCCGAAGCCCGTATCCCTCCCCGCCCATCCCATTCCCATCCATCCACCCTTCTGGCCGCCCGCTCGACTGATGCTTCGACCACCCCAAAACAAACACCCCCTCGAAAACGACTTACAAATCCGAAAAAAAACCCCCAGAGACACCCACGTCCACGAGCGCCCCAACCCAATATAGAAATCTGATTCCTGCTTGCTGACAAACCTAGGCAATATCCTAATCACAAACAAAAATAACGCCGTTCAAAACGGTGTTCTTTTGATAAGGCGTCCCAGAGCCGTATCTCCCCACACCCACACTAAACAGTTCC
>CAZXTT010000059.1:0-3790 GCA_964643775.1 uncultured Rhizobiaceae bacterium
GCCAGCAGCCTCGAGGCCGCCGATTCGCGCACTCCCAGCCAGCCGCCGCCGTGCATGGCCCGCCCGGCGCGCACCTTCACCAGCCGCGGCACCGACACCCTTGCCCCCTCGGCGGCTATCACGCGCACCGCCCCGCCGCTGTATTCGGCCAGCGGGGCCAGTATCCTGCCGGTGGCCGTCAGCGCCTGCATCTCCAGCGTGTCGGACGCCCCCACCGCCGCCAGCCGCCGCAGCTCGCCGCTGCGCAGCCGGTAAAGCCCCGCCCCGGCCTTCTCCAGCCGCGCCGTGAACACGCCGGGGGCCGTTTCCCTCAATGGCGGCTCGAGGCGCTTGCCGCCGGGGGTGATGACTTCCAGTGGCGGCGGCTGATTCTTCATCGTGCGGCGGGTGATAACCAGCGCCCCGTCGCCGGACACCGCCCCCTCCAGCGCCTCTTCCTCAAGGTCCGGCTCCTTCATCAGCCAATGCGCCAGCCGCCGCGTCAGCTCCACCCACGGCCCGCCGCCGTCATACTTGCGCGCCCACAGCCATATGTGATCGGACGACAACACGGCGATGCGCCCCTCGCCCTTGCGCGCCAGGGTCAGGAGCGGCGCGCCGCCTGCTCCCTTCATCAACACCCGCGCGCCGTCGTCGGGGCGCGTCTTCACCACCCTCAGCCAGCGCCCCCACGAGGGCCCGCCCTTTCCGTCCCCCGCCCCGCTCAGGCCCCGCGTCACCGGGTGCCGCCGCCCGTCTTCGGACAGCCGCGGGCGGAAGGGCGCCCTCGTCACCTCGACGGTGGGGCGCGCCGGGATGACCTCCGCCAGCCGCGAGTTGAACAGCGAGTAGACGCCGGCGAATTCCGGCCCGGCGGTGAGCAGCACGGCCCCGCCGCCGCGCACGTATTGCGCCACGTTCTCCATGTAGGAGGCGGGCAATATGGCGCGCCGCTGGTAGCGGTCGAAGATTATCAGGTCGAAGCTGTTCAGCTTCTCGACGAACAGCTCGTGGGTGGGGAAGGCGATGAGCGCCAGCTCGCGCACCGGCGTGCCGTCCTGCTTGTCCGGCGAGCGCAGGATGGTGAAATGCACCAGCTCGACGCTCGGATCGGCCTTCAGCAGGTTGCGCCACACCCGCTCGCCGGGGTGCGGCTCGCCGGAAATCAGCAGCACCTTGAGCCGGTCGCGCACCCCGCGCGTCATTATCACCGCGTGATTGTTGTCCAGCGACAGCTCGCCGCCCTTCATCGGCTCGGCCACTATCTCGGTGATGTTCTGCCCCGTCAGCTCCACCGGCACGTCCACCACCACCGGCTCGCCGGGCCTCACCTGCATCTCGCCCAGCTCCGAGCCGTTGACCCGGATGGTCACCAGCACCCGCCGCCGCCGGTCGCCGCCGCTTTGCTCGACGCGGAAGCGGATGGCCTGGTCCTTGCCGGTTATGCCGTAGCGCGCCGCCTGCTCCATCACCACCCGCCGGTCGCGCTCCCCGCCGCCGCCGGTTATCAGCACGTGAACCGGCCCGTCATAGCCGGGCGGCAGGGCGTCGGCCGGATTCTTCGGCATGTCGTGCGCCTGCCCGTCGGTTATCAGGAAGGCCCCGGCGAAGCGCTCCGGCGGCACGTCGGCCAGCGCCTCGCGCAGCGCCGCGATCAGCCGCGTGCCCCGCTCGCCGCTTTCCGGGGCCAGCGTCACGACGCGCTTCTCCATGTTCTTCATCGCCCCCAGCATGGCGGCGAGCTCTTTCTCCGCCGCCGTGGTGCGCGCCGGGCGCTCGCCCAGTTGCTGGCTGAGCGAACGGTCGCTGACCACCACCGCCACCCCCGGCAGCGGCTGGCGCTTCTCCGTCTCCAGCCGCGGCCCCATGAGCGCCAGCGCCAGCAGCGACCCCGCCGCCAGCCGCAGCCACGCGCCGTTGCCCCGCCCCGACGAGCGCCACAGCAACAGGGTGATGACCAGCAGCGCCAGCATCCCGGCGGCGATCAGCGGCGGCGGCAACAGCGGGGAGAATGTCAGGCTGCTGGCGTTCATTGTCCCAGCCTCCGCAGGATCACCGGAATGTGCACCTGGTCGGCCTTGTAGTTGCCGGTCAGGGCATACATGACGATATTGATGCCGGCCCTTATGGCCATCTCGCGCTGGCGCGCCCCGCCCGGCACGGCCGGGAACAGCGGCCTGCCGGCGTCATCGAGCGCCCATGCCCCGGCCATGTCGTTGCCGGTTATCAATATGGCCGAAACGCCGTCCGCGTTGCCGGTGGACAGCTTCTCGCGCTCGCGCCCGGCGGAAGTCGCCTCCACCCACAGCGGCGACTCGTCGTACCGCCCGGCGAAACTCTTCAGCAGGTAGAACGAGCGCGTCAGCACGTGGCGCTTCGGCGCGGGCTCCAGCGGCGGAATGTCCAGCCCCGAAAGGATGCGCCGCAGCGCCGCCTGTTGCGGCGTCGGCCCGCCGGAGAGGGCGGCGTCGGGGGCGTCGCGGGTGTCGAACAATATGGTGCCGCCGTTCTTCAGGAACACGTCCAGCTTGGCCACCACCCTGGGGGGCAGCGCCGTGGCCCCGGCCAGCACCGGCCAGTAGAGCAGCGGGAAGAAGGCTATCTCGTCGCGCTCGATGTTCACCGCCAGCGGCTCCCCCGGCTCCACCGAGGTGCGCCGCGTGAGAAAGCGCGACAGGCCCGAAAGCCCGGCCCGCGATATCTCGTCCACCCGCCTGTCGCCGGTCAGCACGTAGGCCAGCCGCACCCTGTCGGTGGCCTTCATGGCGAAGGCCAGCGCCGCCGCGTCGGCTGCCTCGTTCCCGCCGGCCTCGCTCTTGCCGGCATCCTGGGCCATGGCGGAAGTCACGGCGGCCAGTAGCGGCGCGAGCGCCAGCGCCGCCATGAGCGCCGCCACGGCCCCCCTGCGCCGCAAGGCCCCGGACAGCCACAGCATGGCCAGTCCGTCGAGCAGGAACAGCCCGAAGGCGGCGGTGAACAGCCCGCCGCTGAAGTCGCGCGCCGGCGCATTGTCGTAACCGCCGGAGACGAGCCCCCGCGGCAGGGCCTTCAGCTTCATGCCCCTGTGCCCGACATTGAGCGCCCGTGTCGCTCCCGCCAGCC
Organism: uncultured Rhizobiaceae bacterium; assembly: GCA_964643775.1. Taxonomy (GTDB): domain Bacteria; phylum Pseudomonadota; class Alphaproteobacteria; order Rhizobiales; family Aestuariivirgaceae; genus Thermopetrobacter. The sequence continues at coordinate 3,082 of CAZXTT010000059.1, forward strand.
CGTAGATCCCCGCCGGATGGCGCGGCGATGGGCGCGCCTGCGCGAATTCATTGGCCCTGAGCGGCCGCGCCTCCAGCGGCGGCGTCACCAGCTGACCGAATCCATCGAGCGCCTTCAGTGGAACCCAGGGGGCATTCCCGCCCCGCGCGGCGGCCTTGCCGCCCGCATTGGCGGCGCCACCGTTCTTGCCTGCCTTCACTCCCGGCGGACGCGCCGCCGGGGCCAGGTCGAGAATGCGCGCCAGTATGTCGACGAACAGCCCCGACATGGGCAGGTCCGACCATTGCGGATCGGCGGTGGTATGCACCAGCACGATCAGCCCCGCTCCCTCGCGCCGCGCCGTTATCAGCGGCGTGCCGTCCTCCAGCATCGCCCAGGTGCGCTCCGCCAGCTCCGGCCCCGGCTCGGCCAGCACCTGCCGCGACACCTTCACCTCCTTGTCCGGGGCCAGCCCGGCCAGCGGTGACTTGCGCGGGAAGGGGGCCAGCCCCTGCGGCTTCTCCCAGCTCAGCGCCGCCCCCAGTTGCCGCCCGCCGGCGCGCAGCTCGACCGGGACGAGCGCCTGCTCATCACCCGTCTCGCTGCCCGCCATGTTGGCCAGCCGCGGGCCGGAGAAGCGCAGCAGCACGCCGCCTTCGCTCACCCAGCGGCGCAGCTTTCCGCGGAGCGCCGGATCCAGTCTGCCGACATCGGCCAGCACCAGCATCGA
>CAZXTT010000060.1:0-1623 GCA_964643775.1 uncultured Rhizobiaceae bacterium
TGCATGAGGCCACGGCGGCGCAGGGCCAGGGTGTCCGCCACCTCGGCCCGAATGGTGATGATGCGGCCGGAAGACTCGATCATCAGCGGCATGAAGCGGCTGACGGCAGCGCCCCCGTCATCCGCCGGGGCGGGGCAGGGGGCGGCAATGAAAAGAGCCCACAACGCGCCTGCTCCGGCGAGCATTTGGCGGCGGCTCATCATGGATTCGTGTTGATCGTGGCGGGCCATGAGCGGCAAGCTATCGCGCAAGGCAAGCGCCAGCAAGTATCAAGATTACAACGCCGGAACCACCCGCTCGCGCCGATCGGCCACAAACCGGCGAACCGCCGACAGGTCATGGACACTACTGGTCCCGGCCGGGTGTCAACTTGTCATGGGCTTGCTGTCGTGCAGCGACAGGCGCACCTCGGTGGCCATGCGGCCCTTGGGGCCGTGGCCGTAGCGCACGTAGACCTCCTGATCGGGCAGCAGATCGGCTATGGCCGTCTTGCGCAGCACTTCCATGTGGACGAAGATATCCTCGCCGCCGCCTTCCTCGACCAGGAAACCGAAGCCGCGCTCGCGGTTGAACCACTTGACGGTGGCGCGCAGCCAGCCGGTTTCCGGCTTGACCTCGACACGGGCGCGCGAGGGGCGCTCCACGGGGTGAATGGCGGTGGAGGCATCCACCTCGATCACCTTGAGCGCCTGATAGCCCTTCTGGCGCTTGACGGCATCACAGACGATGCGCGTGCCCTCCAGCGGCGCATCGAAACCATCGCGTTTCAGGCAGCTAAGATGAATCAGCACGTCCGGCATGCCGTTGTCGGGAATGACAAAGCCATAGCCCCGTCCGACATCGAACCACTTGATGAAGCCGCTAACCCGGTAAACGACTATATCCTGATCAGTGGGCGGCTCCATCACTACCCTGTAGCCACCGCCTTTTTCCGCATCCCCGGTCATAATACACGAACCCCAACCCGCATACTCGTTGAATATCGCCCCCGGACGAATATGACATTCAACCGGTCCGCCAAAAGTGCATCAAATATTCGCCGTTGTATAGAGTTTTTCAATCACTTTGTGGATATCTCGCGGCTTCCCTGAGCGTGGCGATATTTGGTTTTGCTGGCTATCCTCTTGTTTTTACTGCGAACTTCCATTCGCAGCCGGTATTTTCCGCCATTTGCCACCTTGTCCCGTCAACAGCCGGGGAAGGGCAGCAATCTTTCACGTAATGGTTGAGCGAGGCTGTCCGGCGAATCACAACAGGCCGAGCGCTCCCAGCTCGCGGCGCATTTCGTCGGGCAATTCCGCCGCCTCGCCGCCGTCCAGGTCGGGCGGGGCGTCTTCGGGGGCAAGGTAGCGCCAGCCCTGGAAGGGCCGCTGCGGACGCGGCTGCACGGGCACCAGCTTCATGTCCAAGTGGAGGCGGCAACGGCGGATGCCGTCGTCGTCGATGAATGGCTCTATATCCGTGATGCGCTGGCGCACGCTCATCATGGAGTCGATGACCCAGTAGAGGGAGCCGCCATCGACTATTTCATCGGCGCGCCGCGGCACCATGCGGGTGATGTGGGCGTTCGCGCCGGTGGCGGCCAGGCGGCGCTTCTGAAAGTCCGCCAGGTGGGCCATGTCG
>CAZXTT010000061.1:0-7719 GCA_964643775.1 uncultured Rhizobiaceae bacterium
CCCTTTTCCATTCTGTAAGTTGCGCCGGGGGGATTTTTGGCGCATTGAGAGGACGCCTTTCCTGACGATGGCGGGGAACCCTTACTTCCGATGAGCACGCAAGTGGCGAGAAACGGCATGCGGGCGCGGCCTTCCGCGGAATCGCGCAAGGCGCGTTTCGTGGACGGCTCCATAGTGCGCCATGTCATCATGATGACGATGATGGGCGCGGTGGGCCTGATGTCGATGTTCTTCGTCGATCTCGCCGACCTGTGGTTCATCTCCATGCTGAAGCGCACCGAGACGACCGCCGGCATCGGCTATGGCGGCACCATGTCCTTCATCAACCTGTCGCTGGCCATGGGCATAGCCATAGCCGCCGGGGCGCTGGTGTCGATAAACATCGGCGGCAAGCGGCGGGCGCGGGCGCGCAAATACGCCACCTCGTCGCTGGCCGTGGTCATGGGCGCGGGGCTGGTGATGACCATCGTCTGCCTGCTGTTTCCGCATGGCGTGCTGGGACTGATGGGGGCCAGCGGGGAGGCGCTGGAAGAGGGCGTGAGATACCTGCGCATAGTGGCGCTGGGCTTTCCGCTGCTGGCCGGGGCGCTGATGTTCAGCTTCACCCTGCGCGGGGTGGGCGACCCGATACGCGCCATGTACGTGACGCTGACGGTGGCGGTGGTCAACGCGGCGCTCGATCCGCTGTTCATCTTCGGCCTCAACATGGGCATAGCCGGGGCGGCCACCGCCACGGTGGTGGCCAACGTGGTTTCGTTCCTCGTCGGCTGGAGCGCCATGAGCCGCCGCCACGGCATGCTGGGGCGGCCATCACGGGCCCAGGTGCGGCGCGACGCGGGCGGCATAGCGCGCATCGCCATTCCGGCGGTGCTGACCCAGCTTGCCTCGCCGTTCATCGTCGGCTGGTTCATGTATGCCGCCTCGCGCCATTCCGACGAGGTGGTGGCGGCGGCCACCATCATCAACCGGCTGGTGCCGGTGTTCTTCGGGGTGGTGTTCTCGCTGTCCTCGGCGGTGGGGCCGATAATCGGCCAGAACTTCGGGGCCGGGCACGCGGCGCGGGTGCGCCAGACCTACCTGGTGGGGCTGACCTTCGCCGCCATATACTCGCTGCTCATGGCGGCCATCCTGTTCGTCCTGCGCGAGCGGGTGCCGGGGTGGTTCTCGGCCAGCGGGGAGACGGCGGAGCTCGTCGTCTTCTTCTGCGCGTGGCTGTCGTGGAGCTGGGTGTTCACCTCCGGGCAGTTCGTCTCGCAGGCGGCCTTCAACAACCTCGGCCACGCGCGGCTTTCCACCGTGTTCAACTGGGCGCGGGCCATTTTCGGCACCGTCATACCGGTGGAAATCGCCATGCGCCTGTGGGGGGCGCGCGGCATATTCATAGGCTCGGCCGTCGGATCGGCGGTGATCGGGCTGCTGGCGGTGATAACCGCATGGGCCATCATCGGGCGGCTGGCCAAGGGGGGAGAAAATCCCCATGCGGCTTGAGGACGTGGCCATTGGAGCAAACGGCGGGGCGCAGATCGCCGCCGTGGCGGCAGCCGCCGGGATCGACAGCCGTGACATGGAGGCCCTGGCGCGGATGCAGATACCGCGCATAGCGGCGCGCATTCACCGGGTGGCGGCGGACGACGAGGCGGCGCTGGAGGCCATTTTCGACCTGCTGGAAGACGGCGAGGCGGAGGAATACCTGCAAAAGCCGGCGGCCCTGACCTCGCGCGAGGCGGTGGGCGACGGCGAGGACATTCTCGGGCACATATACGGCTCGCCGGAGGAGGCGGAGCGGGAGCTGGCCGGGGATCCCCCGGCGGGGATGAGCCGGGAGCTGGCGGCGCGCCTTGCGCCATTTTGCGCCGCGCTCACGGTGGCGGCGATGAGCCGCCGTTACCGGGCCGAGGTGCTGCCGGTCATGGCCGCCGGCGGAGCCGATAGCGCGGGCGCGGCGGGCGGGGGCATCATCGCCCTGTTGATCGACGCCATAATCAAGGGGCTGGTGACGGCGCTGAAGCGCGCCTTCCTGCCGCGGCGCAGGCGGCGCAGGTATTCCTACCGCTACCGCCGCAACAGGCGCGGGAGAAGCAGAAGGAGCAGGAGCAGGAGTTACCGGAGGCGCTCGTCGAGGCGCCGGCGCCGGCGCTCCACCTCGGTGCTGGAGGATATAATCGGCGAGGCCATCCGCAAGGGCCTGAAGTAGGCCCTCAGGCGATATCGACCACCAGCCGCCCGCTGACCTTGCCGGCCATCATTTCATCGGCGGCGGCGAACACGTCCTCCAAGGCTATGTGGCGCGTCATGGCGGCCAGTTTTTCCTTGTCCAGTTCGCCGGCCAGCCTTCGCCACGCGGCGAGGCGCTTTTCCAGTGGGGCATATACCGATTCCACGCCGATCAGGCGCACGCCGCGCAGGATGAAGGGAGCGACGGAAGCAGGCAGGTCCATGCCCTGGGCCAGGCCGCAGGCGGCCACCACGCCGCCGGGCTTCATGGCCGACAGCACGTTGGCCAGCGTGGAGGAGCCCACCACGTCCACCGCCGCCGCCCAGCGGGCCTTGTTCAGCGGGCGCGGCTTGCCGGAGAATTCCTCGCGGCCCATTACCTCCTTCGCCCCCAGTTGCTTCAGGTAGTCCCCGGCGTCGGCCTTGCCGCTGACCGCCACCACCTCATATCCGCCGGCGGCCAGCAGGGCCACGGCGATGGAGCCGACCCCGCCGGTCGCGCCGGTGACCAGCACCTCGCCCATCTCCGGGGTGACGCCCTGTTCCTCCAGCGCCATGACGCACAGCATGGCGGTGAAACCGGCGGTGCCGATGCCCATGGCCTGTTCGCCGTTCATGCCCTCCGGCATGGGCACCAGCCATTCTCCCCTGACCCGCGCGCGGCCCGCGTAGCCGCCGTGGTGGCCTTCGCCCACGCCCCAGCCGGTGAGTATCACCTCGTCGCCCTCGCGCAGGGAATCGTTGCGCGAGGCAATGACCCTGCCGGCGAAATCAATGCCGGGGATGAGCGGATAACGGCGGATGATGGGGGCCTTGCCGGTTATCGCCAGGGCGTCCTTGTAATTGACGGTGGAGTGGGAAACGGCGACATCGACGTCGCCTTCCATGAGGAAGCCCTCGTCCACCTCGCGCAGCTCCACCTTTTGGCCGTCGCCGGTCTTTTCCGCCACGATGGCTGGGAACGTCTCGCTCATTCCTGCTCTCCCTGCATTGCGCGCGCCGTGTGCCTTGCCCGCCGCGCCCGTCATTTTCGATCCGCCTGCAATGTCTCCATGAAGCGCAGCGGCCGGCCGCCGCCTTCGCTCGTCAGCTCGTCCTCCCACATGACCCTGCTGCCGCGGATTATGGTTCCCTTCGGCCAGCCGGTCACGCTCATGCCGTCATAGGGCGTCCAGCCCGCCTTCGACGCGATCCAGCGGTTTTCAATGGTGCGGCGGGCCGCCATGTCTACGATGGTGAAATCGGCGTCGTAGCCCAGCGCGATACGCCCCTTGCCGGCGATCTGGAACAGCCGGTGCGGGCCTTCGCACACCAGGTCGACGAAGCGTTGCAGGGACAGCCGCCCGGCGTTGACGTGATCGAGCATCACCGGCACCAGCGTCTGCACGCCGGTCATGCCGGAGGGGCTTTCGGGGTATGGCCTGTCCTTCTCCGCCCGCAGGTGGGGGGCGTGGTCGGAGCCCAGCACGTCCACCAGCCCCTGCCGGAGGGCCTCCCACAGGGCCTCGCGGTGACGTGCCGAGCGCACCGGCGGGTTCATCTGGGCATAGGTTCCCAGGTGCTCGTAGCATTGCGGGGCGGCAAGGGTCAGGTGATGGGGGGTGACCTCGACGGAGGCGAAATCGCGCGCCCCGGCTAGCAGCGGCAGCTCTGCGGCGGTGGATACATGCAATACGTGGATGCGCTTGCCGGCGGCGCGGGCCAGCCGCAACAGGCGCTCGGTGGAGCGTAGCGCCGTCTCCTCGTCGCGCCACGCGGGATGGGAGCGCGCGTCCCCGGGGCGGCGCTCGCCGGCGCGCTCCCGCAGGCGCTCCTCGTCCTCGGAATGGAAGGCGGCGCGGCGGTTGATATTGGCCAGCACCTCGGCCACGTCCTCGTCAGTGGCGACCAGCAGGTCGCCGGTGGACGAGCCCATGAACACCTTGACCCCGCAAACCCCGGGCAGGCGCTCGAGCGCGCCCAGTTGGCGGGCGTTTTCCGCCGTCGCCCCCACGTAGAAGGCGAAATCGCAATGCATGCGGCCCCGCGCGCGGGCCAGCTTGTCCTCGATGGCCTGCCTGCTGGTGGTGGCGGGGCTGGTGTTGGGCATTTCGAAGACCGCCGTCACCCCGCCCATGACGGCGGCGCGCGATCCCGATTCGAGGTCTTCCTTGGCCTCCAGCCCCGGCTCGCGGAAATGCACCTGGGTGTCGATGACGCCGGGCAGCACGTGCAGCCCGGAGCAGTCGATGACCTCTTCCGCCGCCGCCGTGGCGAGCTGGCCGATGGCGGCTATGCGCCCGCCGCGCACGCCGATGTCGGCCACCTCCGTCCCGGCATGGGAGACGACGGTTCCGCCTTTCAGGAGAAGATCGAAAGAGGCCATGCAATATGCTCCCGCATTTGTTATTCCGTTGACTGTTATCACATGGAACAGGGGCGCGGAACAGGACAGGCAATGGCAATCACACTGAAAAGCCGCGGCGTGATCGAAGTGAGCGGCGAAGAGGCGCGGGACTTCCTGCAGTCGCTGGTGACCAACGACGTGAAGGCGCTGGGCGGGGGAGAGGCGCAATGGGCCGGGCTGCTCACCCCGCAGGGCAAGATCCTGTTCGACTTCATCATCGTGGCGGCGGGCGACGACCGCTACCTGCTCGATGCACCGGCGGCGCGGCGCGATGCGCTGTTGCGGCGGCTCATGATGTATCGCCTGCGCCGCGCGGTGGAGATAGCGCCGCGCGACGAGCTGGCGGTGGTGGTGGACATGGCCGGGGGAGAGCCGGGCGGCGGCCTCCGGGAGGTGGTGGCGGCGTTTCCCGATCCGCGCCTCGACGAGCTGGGCTGGCGGGCCATCGTGGCGCGCGAGGCGGCGGACGGGCTGTCCGCCGACGAGAGCCGGTGGCACGACAGGCGCATCGCGCTGGGAGTGCCGGATTCCGACATGGACATAGGCTCCGGCGAGCTGTTCCCCCACGAGGCCGATTTCGACAAGCTGGGCGGGGTGAGCTTCACCAAGGGCTGCTACGTGGGGCAGGAGGTGGTTTCGCGCATGCAGCACAGGGCCACGGTGCGCAAGCGCCTGTTGCCCGTCGAGGGCGACGGCCCCCTGCGCGGCGGCGCGGAGATAGGCGGCGCGGGCAAGCGCGTCGGCAAGGTGTTTTCCACCTCTGGCAACAGGGGGATGGCGCTGATCCGCATGGACAGGGCCGGGCAGGCGCTGAGCGCCGGGGAGGCGCTCGAGGCGGGCGGCGCGACCTTGCGCCTGGTGCGTCCGCCGTGGGCCGATTTCGACATCGCGGGGGCCGGATGGGCATAGGCTGGGACGAGGACCTGATAGTGCACGAGGACGGGCTGGCGCGCTGTGGCTGGTGCGGCAGGGACGGGCTATACATGGCCTATCACGACGACGAGTGGGCGGTGCCGGAGCGTGACGGGCGGAAGCTGTTCGAGAAGTTCTCGCTCGACGCATTTCAGGCCGGGCTGTCATGGCTGACCATATTGCGCAAGCGCGAGGGCTTCAGGGCGGCGTTCGCGGGCTTCGACGTGGAGAAGGTGGCGCGTTTCGGCGACAGCGAGGTGGAGCGGCTGATGGGGGATGGCCGGATAGTGCGCAACCGGGCCAAGATAGAGGCCACCATAGGCAACGCGCGGGCGGTGCTGGAGATGGGCGGGGTGGATGAATTCTCGCGCTTCCTGTGGGAATTCACTGGAGGCCGGACGATGGTCAACCAGCCGCGCGGCAGGCGCGAGGTGCCCGCCGCCACGCCGCTGGCGGAGCAGGTGTCGGCGGAGATGAAGCGGCGCGGGTTCAGGTTCTGCGGCCCGACCATCGTATATGCCTTCATGCAGGCGGTGGGCATGGTCGACGATCACCTGGTGGGCTGCCACCGCAAGCAGGGCGCGAGGGACGGCGATGGCGGCGGGCGCTGACAAGGGGCGCGCATGGCAGCGCATGTTGTCGGGGCGCAGGCTCGACCTGCTCGACCCCAGCCCCTATGACATAGAGATAGAGGACATAGCCCACGGGCTGGCGCGGGTGGCGCGCTGGAACGGCCAGACGAGCGGGGCGCATGCCTTCTCGGTGGCCCAGCACTGCGTGATGGTGGAGCGGCTGGTCACCCTGTTCAGGCCCGGCATCGACCGCCGCTGGCGGCTGGCGGCGCTGCTGCACGACGCGCCGGAATACGTAATCGGCGACATGATAAGCCCCTTCAAGACGGCGCTGGGCATCGACTACAAGGATTTCGAGGCGCGGCTGGAGGCGGCGATACACATCCGCTTCGGGCTGCCGGCGCATTTGCCGCAATGGGTGGAGAAGCTGATAAAGCGCGCCGACCGCGCCTCGGCCTTCCTCGAGGCCACGCAACTGGCGGGCTTTTCCGACAAGGAGGCGGCGCGCTTCTTCGGCAGGCCGCGCGGGCTCAGGGGGGCGGGCGTGGAGAGCTTCTTCCGCCTCGAGCCATGGCCGCCGCAAAAGGCCAAGGAAGAAATGATCCGCCGCTGCAGGCAATTGCAGTGACGGCGGAGGCGGCGGTCACGGCCTGTCAGGCAAGGTCGAAACGGGCGATGACGGGCACGTGGTCGGAGGGGCGGGACCAGCTTCTGGTGCTGGTCATTATCTCCACGCCGCGGCAGGCGGCGGCCAGCTTCGCGTCCGTCCAGATGTGATCGAGCCTGCGGCCCTTGTTCAGCCGTTGCCAGCGCTCGCCGCCGCGATAGCTCCACCATGTATAGAGCTTGCGCGGCGCGGGCCAGGCGCGGCGCACCACGTCCACCATGGCGGAAGAGGCGAGAAGCTCCTTCATGGCGTTTGTCTCCACCGGCGTGTGGGTAACCACCCTGAGCAGTTTCCCGTGGTCCCATACATCGCATTCATACGGCGCGACGTTGAGATCGCCCATCAGGGCGAAGGGTGCGTTATCGCGCACGTATCCGGCGCTCAGCCACTGCTTCATCTCGTCCAGAAAGGCCAGCTTGTGGGCGAACTTGGGATTGACCGAGGCATCGGGCTTGTCGCCGCCGGCGGGCACGTAGAGGGAATGGACGCGCACCCCGGCCACTCTGGCCGAGACATGGCGGGCGTCGTCCATGGCGCAGAAGCGGCGCGAATGAACATCCTCCAGCGGCAGGCGCGAAACCAGCGCCACCCCGTGATAGCCCTTCTGGCCGCTTTCGGCGACATGGCCGTAACCGATGGCCGCCAGCTTGCGGGTGGGGAACTGCCCGGGCGGGCACTTCGTCTCCTGCAGGGCCAGCACATCGGGCCGGCGCAGGCGCAGGAATTCCACCACCTGATCCACGCGCAGACGCACCGAGTTTATGTTCCAGGTGGCAAGGGAGATGGTCGGCATGGGAATGTCTTTTCCGGGATATTTTCGCACCTTGTAGGGTCTGGTCTCAATAAATGCATGGATGCCAGCGTCAAATAGCCAAAATATCAAGGGCTTTTTGTCCACCGGCAATAGTGGCCCTATGCCGGTGGACAAAAAGCCCTTGAGATGCAGGGTATTTGACGCCCGAAGGGGT
>CAZXTT010000062.1:0-2059 GCA_964643775.1 uncultured Rhizobiaceae bacterium
ACATCTCCGGCCATGGCCACGCGCCGGAATTCGACCTGTGGCGCTGGGAGCGGCTGGAACGGCTTCCCGAACTGGTGGTGCCCTTCAAGCGCGATGTCTACGAACAGGTGGCGGCGGCCTTCCGCCATCTGGCGTGAATTAAAAATCCACGCTTCCAAAATAATGAAATTACAAAATGGTTGTCCGGCGGGGCAGCCAGTTTGCGTGGATATTCATGATACTCGATCCCGGTTCTGCTCCACTGCGGACAGCGCCGCTTCCGGATCCGGGGCTTCCTGGGAGATGAAGCTGTCGAAAGCGGCCCACAGGGGGCGGCGGTAGCGGTCGCTTTCCTGGAACAGGTCGTGGCGCGCGCCCTGCATCACAATGCAGGCAATTCCGGCCACGTCGCGGGCGAAATTGCGCGAGGCCTCGACATCGACGAAACGTTCCTCGCCGGCGGCCACCATGAGCATGGGCCACAGGGGCACCTGGCGGTTTTCGGCGTATTCCTGCAGGCGGGCGCACGAGGCAATGGCGGCGCGCAGCCAGCCCATGGTCGGCCCGGCTACCGCCAGGTCCGGGTGGGCGGCTATCATCCCGGCCTCGCGGGCGAAGCGGGTGGGGTCGGAGGTCAGGGGGTTGCCGGGGAAGTCGTCCTTGGTCATCGGCCGCCTGCGCTGGCCGGGGATGAACATCCTGCCAAATCCGAGCATGACGGCCAGCCGCGTAATTCCCTGCCACCACCAGCGCGGCATGCGGCGCTTGCGGATTTGTATCAGGGGCGAAACGAGCATGACGCGCTCGAACCACTGGTGCCGCCACGCGGCATGGAGCAAGACGTGTCCGCCCATTGAATAGCCGATGGCGAAATGCGGCGCCGGGCATTCGGGCAGCACGATCTGGCGCACGAAGGTGTGCAGGTCGGTTTCATACTGGCGGAAGCTGCGTATGTGGCCGCGCAGGCGGTTTCTGGTCAGGCGCGAGGAAAGGCCCTGTCCGCGCCAGTCGAAAATGGCCACCGCGTAACGGCGCTTCAGCAGATCGCCGATGGTTTCATAATAGCGCTCTATATAGTCGCCGCGGCCGGTAAGGATGGTGACGGTGCCGCGAATGGGGCGCTCGATGGGCTTGGCGGTGGCATAGCGCAAGGTGGCCCCGTCCGGCGTCACCAGTTGCCCGGCCTTCAGCCCCTCCGGCGGCTTGCTGTTCTCGGTGGCGTAAAGCTCCATGCATGAATGCCCTGATTCGCCAAGCGGCATCGAGTTTCAATCCTAGGGTGCGCGGGAGGATTTCTCAAAGATTCTTTTCTATATGATCGGCCAGCCCACGGGCCGCGTCCCGCAGCAGCTCCAGCACGTGCTCGAAGCCCTCCTCGCCGCCGTAATATGGGTCGGGGACTTCCGATTCGTGGTGGCCGCTGGCGAAATCGAGAAACAGCCGCACCTTGTGTTCGTGGCGTGGCCCGGCCAGCCTTTTCAGGGCATGCAGGTTGTCTTCGTCCATGGCCAGGATGAGGTCGAAATCGGCCATGTCGGCGCTGGTAGCCTGGCGGCCGCGCAGGTGGGATATGTCCAGCCCGATGCGGCGGACGGCGGCGCGGGCGCGCGCGTCGGGTGGTTCGCCGACGTGCCAGCCAGAGGTGCCGGCGGAATCTATTTCCACGTCGAGGCCGCGGCGGGCGGCCTCGGCGCGAAAAATGCCCTCGGCCATGGGCGAGCGGCAAATGTTGCCCAGGCAAACGAAGAGAATGCGCATGTGGCGGATTTACCTTTCCAAATTTTCAGAGTGTGCGACAGGCCCTTTGCTATATACTAGGGCAAGGCAGACAGCCAAGGCCAGCGGCTCTTGAATTCGATGCCGCCGCTGGCCATATTCGCATGCGGTTATGCCTGTTGGCTGCAAGGCTGGCGCATGCATGAACGTGAAAGCGAGGGAACGAAATGAACGATTTCAACATCCGGCCGACGGCGCGCGCCACCACGGCGACACGCGCCGCGATCGATGAGGGCCTGCGCTCCTACATGGTGCGGGTCTACAACTACATGGCGCTGGGCGTGGCGTGGACGGCCATCGTGGC
>CAZXTT010000063.1:0-3457 GCA_964643775.1 uncultured Rhizobiaceae bacterium
GCGCATTGGGGGAATGACAGAGACATGGACGTAGAACTCGCCACCGGCATAGCCGCCAATCACGACTTTTCGCTGCTCGCCATGTTCCTGCGCGCCTCGCTGGTGGTCAAGCTGGTGATGAGCGGGCTGGTCATCGCCTCAATCGTCTGCTGGGCCATCGTGTTCGAGAAATTCATTTCATTTGCGCGCGTGAAGGCGGCCCTTGCCCGCTTCGAGAAGATCTTCTGGTCGGGCAAGCCACTCGACGAGATATACATGGCCGTTTCCCGCTGGCCGCGCGCCGGGGCGGCGGCCCTGTTCATGGCGGCCATGGACGAATGGCGGCGCAGCCCCACCGCCGGATCCCACCCGGCCTCGCTGGTGCAGCGCATCGAGAAGGTCATGGACGTGGAGCTGCAGCGCGAAACGGAGCACATGGAGCGCCGCCTGCTGGTGCTGGCCACGGTCGGCTCCATCGCCCCCTTCGTCGGCCTGTTCGCCACCGTGTGGGGGATCATGAACTCGTTTCAGGCCATAGCCATATCCAAGAACACCAACCTCGCGGTGGTCGCCCCCGGCCTCGCCGAAGCCCTGTTCGCCACCGCGCTGGGCCTGCTGGCGGCCATTCCGGCGGTCATTTTCTACAACAAGTTCTCCCATGACGTGTCGCGGCTGGCCTCGCGCATGGAGAATTTCATCGAGGAATTCACCGCCATATTGTCGCGCCAACTGGAAGAAGCAGCGGGGTATTGAGCCATGGCCGCCGGACTGCACGGAGCATCGGCAAGAGGCTCGAGGCGCGGCGGCAGGCGGCGCTCGCGGCTGGCCCCGATGAGCGAGATAAACGTCACGCCGTTCGTCGATGTCATGCTGGTGCTGCTCATCGTCTTCATGGTGGCCGCCCCCATGCTGACCGTCGGCGTGCCCATAGAATTGCCAAAAACCAAGGCCAAACCACTGCATGGAGAGAAGGAGCCGGTGACCGTCACCGTCAGGGCCGACGGCACGGTGTTCCTGCAGGAAACGGAGATCGACCCGGACACCCTGGCCGCCAAGATCACGGCCATCGCCGAGCAGGGCTATGACGAGCGCATTTACGTGCGCGCCGACGCCACGGTCGATTATGGCGTGGTGATGAAGGTCATGGGAGCGCTGTCGGGAGCGGGCTTCAAGCGCCTGGCCCTGATTACCGCCCCCGCCGACAGCGCCCCGGCGCGGAGCGGCAAGGGCGGCAAGGGCAACAGCGGCAAGTCCGGCAAGAGCGGCAAGGGCAACAGGAAATAGGCTCGAAAAGCAAAAGGTGCGCGCGACACTCGTCATATCCCTGCTCATGCACGTGGCCATCATCCTGGCGGCGGTGGTGGTGTTGCCCTCGCCGGAGGAGTTCCAGGTCAAGCCGCAGGAGGCCCTGCCGGTGGAGATCGTCAACATCGAGGACGTCTCGAAGCGCGTGGCCATGAGCAAGGAAGCGCCGGAGGAGAAGCCGGTGGAAAAGCCCGCCCCCAAGGTGGCCAAACCGCAACCCAAGCCGGAGCCGAAACCCGCCAGGGAGCCCGAAAAAGCTCAGCCCGAACCGAAACCGGAGCCCAGGCCGGAGCCGAAACCCGAGCCGAAGCCACGGGAGAAGGCCGAACCCGCCCCCGATCCGCTGAAGCTCAAGGAGCTGGTGGAAAAGGTCGCCGAGCCGGAGCCGGAACCGAAGGCCAAGGCCGCCCCCGCGCCGCGCCCCCGCGCCCGCCCGCGCAACATCCGCAAGCTGGCGGCGCTGAGGAAAAAGCAGCGCGAGGAGAAGAAGAAGCCAAAGAAGAACACCATCGACGAGATAGCCGCCCTGCTCAACAAGGTGGACGAGGAGCGCAAGGCCACCCCGCCCAAGTCGGATGTCACCGGCGCCCCGCAACGCAGCCCCGCCGACATGGCGGGCGACGACATGGCGCTTTCCGCCGACATGATAGACGCCCTGCGCCAGAAGATCGAAAGCTGCTGGAACGTGCCCGCCGGGGTGCGCGACGCGGCGGGGCTGAGGGTGCGCATCCGCTTCCAGATGACCCCCGACGGCATGATAAGCGGCGGCCCGGAAGTGCTCAATTCCATGGCTCACCCGGCCTTCCCGGCGGCCGCCCGCTCCGGTGTGCGCGCCGTGCTCGAATGCCAGCCCTACGATTTCCTGCCGCCGGACAAGTACGAGGCATGGAAGGACATAATCCTCAACTTCGACCCGTCACGCATGCTGGCGGTCAATTGATGCCGGTGCTATCAAATTGGAAATGGAAATTCCTTCAACGGGGGTAGTTGGACGACAAATGGCTTTTACACGCTTTTTCATGGCCCTCGCGGCGGCCTGCTTCCTGCTGGTCATGGCCGCCGCGCCATCTCATGCCGTGCTCGAGGTCGACATCACCCGCGGCCGCGTCGCGCCCATGCCCATCGCCATCACCGACTTTCTCGGCGGCAGCGGCCAGGAGCGCCAGCGCGGCGCCGACATCGCCAATGTCATCCGCGCCAACCTGGAGCGTTCGGGCCTCTTCCGCCCCCTCGACCCGGCCGCCTTCATCGAGCAGATCAATGATTTCAACCGCGTTCCGCGCTTCGGCGACTGGCGCATCATCAAGGCCCAGGCGCTGGTTACCGGCCGCGTCATAAAGCAGCCGGACGGCCGCCTGCGCGCCGAGTTTCGCCTGTGGGACGTGTTCGCCCAGAACCAGATACTGGGCCTGCAATTCGTCACCTCGCCGCGCAACTGGCGGCGCATCGCCCACATGATATCCGACGCCATATACGAGGCGGTCACCGGCGAGAAGGGCTACTTCGACACCCGCATAGTCTTCATCGACGAAAGCGGCCCCAAGAACAAGCGCGTAAAGCGGCTGGCGGTAATGGATCAGGACGGCTACAACGTGCGCCGCCTCACCGATGGCCGCTCGCTGGTGCTCACCCCGCGCTTCTCGCCCAATGCCCAGGAGATCACCTACATCTCCTATGCCGGCGGCAAGCCGCGCGTCTATCTCTACAACATCGAAACCGGCCAGCGCGAGATCGTGGGCTCCTTCCCCAACATGAGCTTCGCGCCGCGCTTCTCGCCCGATGGCCAGCGCATCATCATGAGCCTCGCCGAGGACGGCGCTTCCAACATCTTCGAGATGGATCTGCGCTCCCGCCGCATGCGCAAGCTGACCAACACCCCGGCCATCGACACCGCGCCTTCGTATTCCCCCGATGGCCGCTGGATCGTTTTCGAATCCGACCGCGACGGCTCGCAGCAGCTCTATGTCATGAGCTCCGCCGGGGGCGGCGCGCGGCGCATCAGCTTTGGCCAGGGGCGCTACTCGACGCCGGTATGGTCGCCGCGCGGCGACTACATAGCCTTCACCAAGATGAACAAGGGGCGCTTCTCCATCGGCGTCATCAAGCCCGACGGCTCCGGCGAGCGCATCCTCACCTCCGGCTATCACAACGAGGGGCCGACATGGGCCCCCAA
>CAZXTT010000064.1:0-19663 GCA_964643775.1 uncultured Rhizobiaceae bacterium
GCTCATCAACCTCGACTTCGCCGACGTGCGCGCCGTCATGGCCGAGATGGGCAAGGCGATGATGGGCACCGGCGAGGCCTCCGGCGAGACGCGCGCGGTGGAGGCGGCGGAGGCCGCCATATCCAACCCGCTGCTCGACGACGTTTCGCTGACCGGGGCGCGCGGGGTGCTGGTTTCCATAGCGGGCGGGCCCGATCTCACCCTCTACGAGGTGGACGAGGCGGCCAACGCCATCCGCAAGGAAGTGGACGAGGAAGCCAACATAATCGTCGGGGCGACCATCAAGGACGAACTGGAAGGCACCATGCGGGTGTCGGTGGTGGCCACCGGGCTGAGCGAGGAGGCTGTTTCCAAGTCGCCGCAACAGGTTGGCGGGCAATCCGATGAGCTGGTGAAGAGCTATTCTCCCGGCATGACGCCAACGTCGCCATACGGGGCGCCGCCGGTCGGCGTGATGCAGAAAAAGGCGGAGCCTGAAGAGGCAGCGGCCGAAGAGACAGCCACGGACGGCGGGCGGGAGGCGCCGCGGGAATCCCTAAGTGGGGAGCAGCAGGCCGAGATGACATTCCCCCCGCGCACGCCGGAGCCGGTGGCGGAGGAAGAGCCCGTGGAGGCGGAGGCCGGAAATGATCCGGTCATGGACGAGCAGGAAAGCGGTTCCGCGCCGCTCACGCGGGAGCCGTCCCCGGTGAGGCGCGAGCCGGTGCACGAGCCGGCGCCGCCGGCCGCGCGGGTTCCGGAAATCGACGAATTCCCCGAGCCGATAAAGACCAACGCGGCGCGCAAGGCGGAGCAGATCGCGGCGGTGACCAGCAAGCCCGCTTCGCGGCGCTCGCTGCTGGAGCGGCTGAAGATGCTGGGCCGCGGGGCCATGGACAAGAGCATGGGCGGAGGTGAGCAAGGGGCAAAGGTGGAGCCCCCGGCGCGCAACGTCCACAAGCTGGAGGATGCGCGCGCCGGACAGGCGGAGGCGCAGCCGCGGCCGCCGGAGCCTGCTCCCGAAAGCCTGGATGCCGGGCATGACGAGATGAGCATTCCCGCCTTCCTGCGCAAGCAGCAGAACTGAACGAATCCGAATGACACGGGCAGTCGTTCACTCGCGGACCCGGCGGAACATAATTCCGCCGGGTTTGCCGTTCTTATACCAACCTGCTTGGCCGCCGTGGCTTTCAGCAGGGCCGTGAAACGCGGACATATTGACTTACGCGTGCCGTGGTGACTTTGTGGAGCATGCATGGGGCGGGATGATTCAGGAGCCGGGATGGGCAAGATCGTGAAGATGGGGCCGGGCAGGGGGGCGCGGATGGCCGTGGTGGCGCTCTTGGCGTCATTGCTGGCCGGGTGTTCCGGCTTCGACCTCGGGGATTATCTCACCGGCTCGTCGTCGGACGCGGTTTCCCCGGGCATGGACAAGGTCGATGACAGCAAGCCCATCGCCGAGCTGTATAACGCCGGGCTGAAGGCGCTGCGCGAGCGCGAATACCGCACGGCGGTGAAGAAATTCGCCGAGGTGGAGCGTCAGCATCCCTATTCCAAGTGGGCCACCAAGGCCATCCTCATGCAGGCCTACGCCCAGTATCAGCGCAACAAGTATGACGAGGCGATAGCGGCGGCCAGGCGCTTCATCACCCTGCATCCGGGGCACAAGGATGCGCCCTATGCCTATTACCTGATCGCCATTTCCGACTATGAGCGCATCAACGATGTCAAGCGCGACCCGACGGCGGCGCGCAAGGCGCTGGCGGCGCTGGAGGAGGTGGCGCGGCGCTATCCCGACACGCCCTATGCCGAGGACGCCAGGCGCAAGGCGGTGCTGGCGCGCGATCACCTGGCGGGCAAGGAGATGGAGGTGGGGCGCTATTATCTCGAGCGCAAGAACTACCTGGCGGCCATCAACCGTTTCAAGACGGTAATCACCGACTACCAGACCTCCAGCCAGACGCCTGAGGCGCTGTACCGGCTGGTGGAGGCATACCTGGCCCTGGGGGTGCGCTCCGAGGCGCAGACGGCGGCCGCCGTGCTGGGGCACAACTTCCCCAATTCCGAGTGGTACAAGGATGCCTACGCCCTGCTCACCGGGCAGGGGCTGAAACCGTCGGAGAATTCCGGCTCGTGGATCTCGCGGGCATTCAAGTCACTGATCCCCGGCTGAGGGCTTTTCCGCCGATGGGCGGCGGCGGATGCCTATCCTGGCTCCCACCTCCGGCGGGCGGGGCAGTTTCGAGTGCTCTTCCAGCAAGCTCATGAAGCGCCGTCGCATTTCCTCCGGCATGGGCGAGGAGCGGCGCTTGCTCATGTCGATGTGGATGATCAGCCATTCCATGGTGGCGGCGCGGAAATTCTCCCCGGCGTGGTGCATCTCCATGAAGAAATGCAGGCGCTTTTCATCGACATCGAGCAGTTGCAGGGTCAGGCGCAGCGGCGCGCCCGCCTTGAGTTCGCGCAGGTAATGGGTGGTGGCGGCGAGCGAAAAGAAGGAATTGCCGCTGCGCTCCCGGTATTCGGCCCCGGCGTCATTGGCGGAGAGGAACTCCTCGACGGCGCGGTCGAAGGGGATGGCGTAGCAGGCCATGTTCATGTGGCCGTTGAAATCTATCCAGCCGTCCTCGACCCGCTGGATGCTGCCGGTGAACAGGGGAGAATCATTCTCCATGGGACCGATTGCCTTTCCCTTGATTACCGTCATTGTTTCGGCAAGTGTGACAGGTTAGCTTTTCTTACCTAAAAAATGTCTGTATGCAATTATGGCATTGCGCATGGGGCATGTCATCGGGGGCTTTCAAAACGGAGCGGGGGATGAATAACAATCATAATGACCAGGGGAATGGCCGGGACATCCAGCGCAGGGCGGCAATCGAGGCTTTGGCGGCGCTTCTTGGCGAGCGTTTGATCACTTCTGAGGCGGTGCGCGTGCAGCATGCCGACGATCCCACGTGGAACGAGGCGCAACCGGCCGATGCGGTGGCCGTGGCTGCTTCGGAAGGGGAGGTGGCGGAGATAGTGCGCATATGCGCCGAACATGCCATGCCGGTAATTCCCTACGGGGCGGGGACGTCGCTGGAGGGGCATATAGCGGCTCCCCATGGCGGGGTGTGCCTGGACCTTTCGCAGATGAACGGGATAATCGAGGTCAATGCCGGGGACATGGACTGCCGGGTGCAGCCGGGGGTGACGCGCCAGCAGCTCAATTCATACCTGCGCGACACGGGGCTGTTCTTTCCCGTCGATCCGGGGGCCGAGGCGACGCTTGGCGGCATGGCCTCGACGCGCGCTTCCGGCACCAACGCGGTGCGCTATGGCACCATGGCCGACAATGTTCTCAACATGCGGGTGGTGACGGCCTCCGGCGAGGTTATAAGCACCGCCTCCCGGGCCAGGAAGACGGCCTCCGGGTATGACCTGACGAGGCTGTTCATCGGCGCCGAGGGCACCCTTGGCGTCATAACCGAGCTTACCCTGAAGCTGCGCGGCATTCCGGAGGTGATAGAGGCGGGGGTATGCGTTTTCCCGGCATTGGAGAATGCCTGCGAGACGGTGATGGAGACCATCCAGATGGCGCTGCCGGTGGCGCGCATCGAGCTGCTGGATGAAACCATGGTGGGCATGGTCAATGCCCATTCGGGGCTGGGCATGGCGGAAAAGCCGACCCTGTTCCTGGAGTTTCATGGCTCGCCGGAGTGCCTGCGCGAGCAGCGGGAGGTGTTTTCCGCGCTGGCGGCGGACCATGGCGGCGAGATGGGCGAATGGGCGCGGCACGAGGAAGAGCGCAACAGGCTGTGGCGGGCCCGCCACGAGGCCTTCTGGGCGGCCAGCGAGGCATTTCCGGGCATGGAGGTGATGAGCACCGATGTCTGCGTGCCCATATCGCGGCTGGCCGAATGCGTGGTCGAGACGCAGCGGGACCTGCGCGAGCATGGGCTGGTGGGGCCGATCGTCGGCCACGTGGGGGATGGCAATTTCCACGTGCTACTGGCGGCGGCTCCCGGCGACGAGGAGCAGAAGGCAAGGATCGCCGCCTTTTCCGGGCGGCTGGTGGAGCGCGCCCTGTCGATGGGCGGCACCTGCACCGGCGAGCATGGCATCGGCCTGGGCAAGCTGAAATACATGGAGAAGGAACACGGGGCGGCGCTCGAGGTGATGCGGGCGGTGAAGAGGGCGCTCGACCCGCTGAACATAATGAACCCGGGCAAGCTGGTGCCGGGGGTGTGAACGGGCGGCGGCCATGAGCGAGGAGCGGGCAGGCGGTGACGTATTGGCCGGGGTGATCCTGGCCGGTGGCCGCGCCCGCCGCATGGGGGGAGCCCACAAGGCGCTGCTGGAGCTGGGCGGAAGGCCGCTGGTGGCGCGCGTGGCCGGGCGGCTGAAGCCGCAGGTGGCGGCAATGGCGCTCAATGCCAACGAGCGGCCCGGCAGCGAGCGGGCGGCGCGCCTGGCGGACTTCGGCCTGCCGGTGATCGCCGACACGGTCGAGGGGTTCGCCGGGCCGTTGGCGGGGATCCTGGCGGGAATGAAATGGGCGGCGCGGGAGGTGCCGGGGGCGCGCTTCGTGCTGTCGGTGGCGGTGGACACGCCGTTTTTCCCCTCCGACATGGGGGCGCGGCTGCTGGCGGCGCTGCGGGGGCAGGGGGCCGGGGTGGCGCTGGCGGCCAGCGGCGGGCGGGTTCACCCGGTGTCCGGACTGTGGCCGCTGGCCATGATGGAGGAGATGGAAAGGGCGCTGGTGGAGGAGGGCTTGCGCAAGGTGGAAGCCTTCGCCGCCCGTTACAGGGCCGCGGTGGTGGAATTCCCCGCCGCTTCCGTCGATCCGTTCTTCAACATCAATACCCCCGATGACCTGAGGGAGGCGGAGCGGCTGGTGGGAAGCAGCAGGTAGGTGGTCGAGGTAATGGGGTTTTCCACAACGCTTTGATTGTCAAGGACCTTGGCCGCCTTCGGCGGTGCCCCGAAGGGGCATCCTTGACAATCAAAGCGTTGTGGAAAGAATTGCAATGAAGCGCCAATGGCGGCATTTCGCCATTGGCGCTTCTCTTAGCTAATAGCCGGCAGAGATTCAGAAACGTCAACCCGCCATGCTCCATATCAATTCGCTGACATACCGCGTCGAGGGGCGGGTCTTGCTGGACAATGCCACGGTGGCCCTGCCGGCGGGCATCCGCGCCGGGCTGGTGGGGCGCAACGGGGCCGGCAAGTCCACGCTGCTGAAGCTCATCATGGGCGAGCTGTCGCCGGAGGCGGGCTCCATATCCATCCGCAAGGGGGCGCGGGTGGGAACGGTGGCGCAGGAAGCGCCGGGCGGCGAGGAGAGCCTCATGGAGGTGGTGCTGGCCGCCGACAGGGAGCGCGAGGCGCTGCTGGCCGAGGCGGAGACGGCCAGCGACCCGCACCGCATCGGCGAGATACACACGCGGCTGGCCGACATCGGCGCTCACGCGGCCCCGGCGCGGGCGGCGGCCATACTGGCGGGACTGGGCTTCTCGCAGCGGCAGATGGAGGGGCCGTGTTCCGCCCTCTCCGGCGGCTGGCGCATGCGGGTGGCGCTGGCGGCGGCGCTGTTCGCCGAGCCGGACATACTGCTGCTGGACGAGCCTTCCAACTACCTCGACCTGGAGGGGGTGCTGTGGCTGAAGGACTACCTGCGCTCATACCGCCACACGGTGCTGCTGGTATCCCATGACCGCGACATCCTCGACGCCTCGGTGAACGCCATAATCCACCTGCATTCGGGCAAGCTGGACTTTCACTCGGGCAATTTCTCCACCTTCGCGAGGAAACGCGCCGGGCAGCAGGCGCTGCTGATGAAGATGCGCAAGAAGCAGGAGGACAAGCGCCGCCACATGGAGGCCTTCGTCGAGCGCTTCCGGGCCAAGGCCTCCAAGGCGCGGCAGGCGCAAAGCAGGCTCAAGGCGCTGGAGAAGATGCAGGACGTCGAGCAGGTGGTGGAAGAGGAGGTGGCGCCGTTCTTCTTTCCCTCGCCGCAAAGGGCGCTCAACCCGCCGCTGGTGCGGCTGGAGGAGGTGGCGGTGGGCTATGATGGCAAGCCGGTGCTGAGCGGCGTCAACCTGCGGCTCGATACCGACGACCGCATCGCCGTGCTGGGGGCCAACGGGCAGGGCAAGAGCACCTTCGCCAAGCTGCTGTGCGGCAGGCTTGCGCCGCTGGGCGGGGCGATGCGCCACCACAAGAAGATGCAGGTGGGCTATTTCGCCCAGCATCAACTGGACGAACTGGCCGAGGGCAAGACACCGCACGACTACTTCCGCGAGCTGATGCCGGAGGCCACCGAGGCGCAAAGGCGGGCGCGGCTCGGCCAATACGGATTCGGCGCGGCGCTGGCCGACAACAGGGTGGAGACGCTCTCCGGCGGCGAGAAGGCGCGGCTGCTGTTCGCCCTCGCCGCCTTTCACGGGCCGCACCTCCTGGTGCTGGACGAGCCGACCAACCACCTGGACATGGAGGCGCGCGCGGCGCTCATTGAGGCGCTCAACGCCTACGAGGGGGCGGTGGTGCTGATCTCCCACGACCGCCACCTGCTGGAGACGACGGCCGAGCGCCTGTGGCTGGTGGACGGGGGCACGGTGGCCCCCTTCGATGGCGACTTGCGGGACTACGAGCGCCACGTGCTGGAGGCGGCGCGGCTGGAACGGCGGGAGAAGAAGGCGCGCGAAAGGGGGCGCGGGGCGGAGAAGGGGAAAGGCCGCGAGGAGCCGCGGCGGCCGCGCAAGGCCAATGCCGGGGCGCTGAAAAGGGAGCTGGAGGAACTGGAGCGGCGGATGGCCGCCATGGAGGAGAAGGTCTCCGTGTTCGACGCGGCGCTGGACGGCGGGCGGCTATACGGCGAGGACGCCCAAAAGGCGGCGCGTTTCGCCGCGGCGCGCGATGTGCTGGCGCGGCAGATGGAGGAAATGGAGGAGCGCTGGCTGGAACTGTCCGCCATTCTGGAGGAACAGGAACGGGGAGCGTGACTTCCCCGTTCCGCTGCTTCCCGACGCGCCTTCAGTGCGAGAACAGCACCGGCACCGTCATGTGTTTCAGCAGGTGCTGGGTGACGCCGCCGAAGACGTATTCGCGCAGGCGCGAATGACCCCAGGCGCCGCATACCAGCATGTCTGAACCGGTGTCCGCGACATGGTTGAGCAGCACCTCGCCGGCCTCCAGGCCGCCGGAGGCGACATCGTCGGCCACCGCGTTGATGTCATGGCGGGCCAGCGAGGCGGCCATTTCGGCTCCCGGCAGGTCGCCGCTTTCTTCCTCGTCTCTTTGCGGATCTATCCACGCCAGGCGCACTTCCCCCGCCTTGGCCAGCAGCGGCAGGGCGTCGTAGATGGCGCGGGTGGCCTCGCGGGAGGCATTCCAGCCGGCGACGATCTTGCGGCCGGTGTTGCGGTATTCGCCCTTGTTGGGAATGAACAGCACGGGTCGGCCCGTCTCCATGATGATGCGTTCGGCGAAGTCTCCCTCGACGCCGGCGACTTCGTCATCGAGCGGCTGCGAGGCGATGAGCAGGTCGCACCGGCGGGCATGTTCTATCACCGTGTCGGCGATCAGCGGCGAGAGGGCGTCTTCCTGCCGCCACTCGTAGCGCAGGCCGTTCTTGCGGCCGTAATCCTCGAATACCTCGCGCAGGTCGGCGGCCTGTTTCTCGAAGGTCTTGCGCTGGGCCTCGAAGAACTCCGGCGGCACGTGCATGGTGACCACCGGATATATGCGCATGGCGGGAATTACGAACAGGCCGATGAGGTGGGCGTCGTGTTCGATGGCCAGATCGACGGCGGCGCGCATCACGGCATCGGCGCGCTCGACGGAGTTGAGTGATACGAGAATGGTCTTCAGGGTCATGGCAAGGCTCCCTCGGATACATGGCTGTCAAGCTCCCCTTCCTGATGGATATGGGGAGAGCAGGGAGCGGCTCAAAGTGGAGGGGCCACGGAGAAGGCGCGGCGGCGCGCCGTTGTCAGGAATTTTTCGGGGCCAGCACGAAGCAGGATATGCCCTTGCGCTTGAGCAGGCGGCAGGCGCGGCGGGCCGTCTTGCGGTTGAAGCCGGCGAAGCGGGCCCGGTAATAGGTGGCGGAGCCCTTGCGGAAGACCATGGTGAAGCCCTCCTTGCCGCGCAGCAGCGGGTTGCTGCGCCGGCGCGCCTCGGAAATGCGGCTTCGCGCGCCCTCGGGGGCGGGGAAGGAGCCGAGCTGGATGTTCCAGGTGGCCAGCCGCCGCTTCATGGCGGGGGACATGTTCTCCTCGCCCTTGTTTCCGCTGGCGGCGGGGGTGGTGTTTCGCCGGCTTTCCGTATCCGCGGCCGCCTTCACGGCATCGTCCGCGTCGTGGTGGGCCTTGACGGCGGTGGCTTCGGCGGCTTCATCGGGCAGGGGGGAATCCTCCCGGCTGCCGGTGGAGGCAACCTGCCGTTCTCCCGGCTGGCGCACGGGCTCCACGGCGAGGGGGGCATCTCCCTTGATGATCAGGGTTTCGTTGTCAGCGGGCGCGGGCTGGCTGGTGGTGGCCGGCAGCGATATGACATCGGCTATGGAAGCCACCCTGGTGGGGGTGGTTTTCATGGCTGCCTCCTGCTGCCCGGCGGCGTCATTCACCGGGGCCGGCTGGGGGCGCACCGAGGCGAACACCTTGCCCTCCACCCGGAGTGGCCGCGGGGCGGCAACGGTGGTAGTTTCAGGCGCGGGCGCCGGGGCTGTCCGACCGGCGGGTCTTTGCGCCATCTTCACCGGCTTTGCCGGCGGAGTGGCGGGGCGGATTTTGGCCGGGCGGGCCTGCGGCATGGCGAGCGCCAGGCGCGCCGGGGGCGTGGTGGCCTTCGGCCTGGATTTGGGCCTGATGCGCGGCGTCACGGCGGGCTTGCGCGCCGGTTTGGCGGCGACGAAGTTGACGCGGCGGGCCATGGCCGGGTTCCAGCCCGGCGGACGCCCGGCCATGGAGGCTATCATCACGCCCTTGCGCAGCGGCCTGGTGCGGAACATTTTCTCGATGAGGGCGGCCATGTAGCGGTTGCGGCTGCGCCCGGAGCTGGCGCCGAGCACCACGGTTACGATGCGCTTGCCGTTGCGCATGGTGGAGGCGGCGAGGTTGTATCCGGCGGCGCGGGTGTAGCCGGTCTTGAGGCCGTCCATGCCGCGTACCCGGCCGAGCAGGCGGTTGTGATTGCGGAACACGCGCCGCCCGTAGCGGAAATAGCGGATGGAGAAATACTTCTTGTAGAGGCGCGGGTAGTCGCGCTGGATGCGCAGCGCCAGGGTGGCCAGGTCGCGCGCCGTGGAGACGTTGGGCGGCTTGGGCAGGCCGGAGGCATTGCGGAAGGTGGTGCGAGTCATGCCGATGCGGCGCGCCGTCATGGTCATGCGGTAGGCGAAGGCCCTCTCGGAACCGGCGATGTTCTCGCCTATGGCGGCGGCTATGTCGTTGGCCGACTTGGTGACGAGGGCGCGGATGGCGTTGTCCACCGTTATGGTGGAGCCGGGGCGCAGGCCGAGCTTGGTCGGCGGCATGGATGCGGCGTGGCGGGAGATGCGCAGGCGCGAGGAGAGGGTGTAGCGCCCGCGGCGGATCTCGCCGAACAGCAGGTAGATGGTCATCACCTTGGTGATGGAGGCGGGAATGCGCCGCGCGTCGGCGTTCCTGGCGAAGATAACCTTGCCGGTGCGGGCATCGACGGCTATGGCGGCAAATCCCTGGCGGGCCTGGGCGGCAGGCGCCGAGCCAATCGCCGCGGCAACGGCGGCGGCGGCCAGGGCAACCTTCATGGTGGTGATACGAAAAACCGACATACGCACTCCCCGCCGCGGCATTTGCTCAAGCCTGTGGACGCCGCGTCATCCATATGCTCAGGGCGATGATCATCAAGGTGGCGGTCAGGACGGCCGTGCTGGCGTATCCGCTGGAGGTTATGTTTTCGGCCAGCCGGGCCACCGGCAACCCGGAATCAGATGAAAGTGATGCTTGCGCCACCATGACGGTTCGCCCCCTGTAATCACAACTGACAACTACTATTGTTCTTTCCGGGCATATTCCCGGATGTGTACCCCGCATTATCCCCGCCTTTACTTTCCAAACGGTTAACCGCAAGGCTGTTTCCCCTAGGTAATGGGGATGCTCAGCGGGAAAAATTCAGGCCCCGCCACTGGTGTGTGGCGGGGCCTGGCCCGTTGCCCCTTCGAAGCCGGGGGCAGTGTGCTTGCGAAAGGGGCCGGGGCTGTTCATGTCCGGTTGCAAGTACTCCTTGCGGGAGCTTTTTCAGTGCTTCATGTGCTGCATGTTTTTCATGTCGTGCATCATCGTGGAGGAGAGCTTGTTGACCGGCACGGTGATCTCGAGGGGGGCGTTTTTCTCGAACACCAGCCTGAGCCTGAAGCTGTCGCCGGGCCTGAGCTTTTTGTTGAGGCCCATGAGCATTATGTGCAGGCCGCCCTGTTGCAGGCGCACCTCGCCTTTTTCGGGCAGGGGGATGTGGGGCACCTGGCGCATCTGCATGACCACCTTGCCGTCCACCTGCTTGCGGAGGTGGGTGTGCAGCTCGATGCGCCTGGCGACGCTGCCCTCGGCGGCCAGCAGCTTGTCGGCGGGGCCGGAATTCCTGATCACCATGTAGGCGGCGGAGTTTTTCGCCGCTCCCAGCGACGGGCGGGCGTGCGGGTTCTCCACCGTTATGGCGGCGGCCGCCCCGGCCGTTGCCGCCATGGGAGCAATGGCGCTTGCGCCTGCCGTGGCAAGGCAGACCGCCGCGAGGGAGGTTGCGATCATTCTCATCGGGTGAATGCTCCAGCTGTCACTTCGTGGAGGGGAAGTTCGCAGGCAAAAGGAGCGCGTTCATTGATGATGGTCAAGCGCGGGGCGAATTTATTTCATGATTTCGCGCAGTCCGACGGCCAGCCGCTCCAGCCCCTTTTCCAGCTCGCCCAGCGAGGTGGCGAAGGATATGCGCACGGCTCCCCCGGCTCCGAAGGCGCTGCCGGGGACGAGCGCCACGTGGTGCTTTTGCAGCAGCCAGTCGCACAGTTCCTCCGTGCTGTCCGCGATGCCCTTTTCGGCCGCCGCCGCCAGCGCCCGCGAGACGTCGGGGAAGGCATAGAAAGTCCCCTGCGGGGGCAGCACCCTGACCCCAGCCATGGCCGAGAGCCGCTCCACCACCAGGGCACGGCGCTTCTCGTAGGCGCGGCGCATTTCCTCCACCGGCTGGCGCGGGCCCTCCAGGGCGCTAATGGCGGCGCGCTGGACGAAGGCGTTGGCTCCGGCGGTGAGGGCTCCCTGCATCTTCTGCATGGCGCGCGCCACCGGCTCCGCCGCCGCCGCGTAGCCGAGCCGCCAGCCGGTCATGGCGAAGCCCTTGGAGAAGCCGTTGACGGTGACGGTGCGCTGTTTCATGCCGGGCAGGGCGGCGATGGAGTGATGCTCATGGCCATCGAAGACGATGTATTCATAGATCTCGTCGGAGAGCACCATGCACGAGGGATGGCCGCGGACGATGTTGGCCAGCGCCTTTAGCGCGGTGAGCGGCCAGACCATGCCGGAGGGGTTGGAGGGGGTGTTTATGAGCACCAGCTTGGTGCGCTCGCTCATGGCGGTGGCGATCTGGGCGGCGCTTACCCGCCAGGAATTGCCGAATGACGAGGGCAGGGGAACGGGGCGGCCACCGGCGAGCCTGATGATGCCCTCGTAGGCCACCCAGTAGGGGGCCGGCAGGATTACCTCGTCGCCGTCTTCCACCAGTGAGAATATGGCGTTGGTTATGGCCTGCTTGGCGCCGTTGCTGACGACGATCTCGCCGGGCGAGTAATCGAGGCCGTTTTCGCGCTTCAGCTTGGCGGCGATGGCGGCGCGCAATTCCGGCAGGCCGGGGATGGGGGCGTAGTGGGTCCAGCCCTCCTCGAGGGCCCGCGCGGCGGCGTCGCGTATGTGCCTGGGGGTGTCGAAATCGGGCTCGCCGATGGTGAGGGCGATGATGTCGTGGCCCTGGGCGCGCATCTCGCGGGCCTTGCGCGACATGCGCAGGATGGCCGCCTCCTTCACCCCGGTGACCCGCCAGGAGAGGTTGTTCTCGGGTTTGAAAAGCGCCATGTGTGGCTCCGTCCCTTGTCGCAGCGGCATATCGTTGTCGCTTGCGCCTGTTTCGTAATGGTTGCCTTTTGCCACGGCGGGCTTGCGCGGCAAAGCATAAAAGGCCACCATTCGGTGAAATCCGGCGGAAAGGGAATCGTGACATGGGGCATGATGCAAGGATGCAGGGCTTCGTCAGGCGGATATCGAGGATGGCGGCGCTGGCGGCGGCGGGAGCGATGGTGGCCGGGTGCGCGGCCAATGAGGGCGGGGACGTCCGCGTCGTTCACGGCAAGCCGCGCCACAAGGCGGTGGCGCGGGTGGAGCCGGTCAATTTCAATGGCCGCATGTATCGCGTCGCCATGCGGCCGCTGGGCGGCGGCCATTTCCGGGTCACGGTGTCGGCCCCGGGGCGGCGGCTGGGCGGGCGCGCCGGCGACCGCAAGGTGGTGGAGCAGATAGCCCGCTCGGCGGTGCGCCATTTCAATTGCCCGGACGGCCACAAGGGGCACATAATCCCCGGCAGCCAGCGCCACACGGGCGGCAAGTGGATCATGAACGCCCGCTGCGGGTAGGTCATCTCCCGTTTCCACTGGAAAATGATCCGGGGGTGTGTCCGCCTCCCGGATTTGTTTCTTGTTCGAGAATTCGTCTCAGGCGTTGTCGAGCCAGATGCGGCCCGCGGCGTCGCGTCCTATGGCGCCGGAGAGCTCGAGATCCATCAGCGCGGCCATTACCTCGCCGGCGGGGGCGCCGCTTTCGCGGATCAGGCTGTCCATGTCCACCGGCACGGGGCCGAGCAGGGCGAGCAGGCGCGGGTATAGCTCTCGTGGCGGCTCGCGCGATATTCGCCGCGGCTCTTGCGCCTCTTCCATCATGTCGCCGGGGGAGCGCAGGGGGGCGGCCTCCGGCAGGGAGCGGGCGGCCAGCGGGGCCAGTTCGCTTATCAGGTCGTTGGCCGAGGTGACGAGGGTCGCGCCGTCGCGGATGAGGCGGTTGGCGCCGTCGGCGCGCGGGTCGAGCGGCGAGCCGGGGACGGCGAATACCTCGCGCCCCTGTTCGCCGGCCAGGCGGGCGGTTATCAGCGAGCCGGAGCGGCGCGCCGCCTCGACCACCAGCACGCCCAGCGACATGCCCGACACCAGGCGGTTGCGGCGCGGGAAGAAATCGGCGCGCGGGGTGGTGCCGGGGGTCATCTCGGTGACCAGCAGGCCCTCCTCGCCGATGGCCTGCATGAGGCGGGCGTTCTCGCGCGGATAGACATGGTCCAGGCCGCCGGCCAGCACCGCCACGGTGGCGCGCGGGGTGGCCGCCTCGTGGGCGGCGGTGTCTATGCCGCGGGCCAGCCCGGAGGTTATGACATAGCCGGCGCGGGCGCATTCGGCGGCCACCTGGCGGGTGAATTTCAGCCCCATGACCGAGGCGTTGCGCGAGCCGACTATGGCCAGCATGGGCTCGTCGGCTATCTCGCTCCTGCCCTTGATGCACAACAGGGGAGGCGGGCCCGGTATGTGGCGCAGCAATGGCGGGTAGCCGGCCTCGCCGCGGGCCACGAAACGCGCCCCCATGGCTTCGGCGCGGGCGATGTCCTGCTCGGCGCGCTGGCGGGGGTAGATGCGCGGCCCCTTGGCGCGTCCGGCGCGGCGGGCCATTTCGGGCAGCGCCTCGAGCGCCTGCCGCGCGCCGCCGAAGCGGTTGACGAGCTGGTAGAAGAGCACCGGGCCGACGTTCTGCGAGCGCGACAGGACGAGCCAGTCGAGGCGTTGCTCGTCGCTGAGCAGGGTTTGCGGGGCGCGGCTCATTCGTCCTTGCTTCCTCCCAGCCTGATGCGCGGCTCGCGGCCACGGACGAGGCGGCCCAGGTTCTCGCGGTGGGTGGCGAACACGGCAAGGCCGAAGAAGAACAGCGGCCTGACCAGCGAGCCCTGGCCGGCTAGGGCGGCGACCAGCGGCATGAGGGCGGAAGCGGTGAGCGCCGACAGCGAGGAGATGCGGGCGGTGAAGGCCATGAGCAGCCAGATGGCGATGAAGGCCAGCCCCAGCGGCCACCACAGGCCGAACAATATGCCGATGTAGGTGGCCACCCCCTTGCCGCCGCGGAATCTCAGCCACAGGGGAAATACATGGCCGGCGAAGGCCCCGGCGGCGGCCACGAGGGCAGCGGCGTCACCGGAGACGAGGCGGGCCGCCAGCACCGGCGCAAGGCCCTTGAGTATGTCGAGCAGCAAGGTGGCGGCGGCCAGCTTTTTCGATCCGGTGCGCAGCACGTTGGTGGCCCCGATGTTGCCGGAGCCGATGGCGCGCACGTCGCCCATGCCGGCCATGCGGGTGAGCAGCAGGCCGAAGGGAATGGAGCCGGACAGGTATCCGGCCAGCGCCCAGGTGATGTTGCCCCAGATGTCCGCCCCGCTCATGCCGCTCCTCCCGTCGTCTCAGGGGAGATCGTAGGAAAATACCGTGCGCCCGGCAACCACGGTATGGATCACGCGGCCCTCGAAGGCGCGATCCTCGAAGGGGGTGTTCTTGGACAGCGAGCGCAGACCGTCCACCTCGACCACCCATGACGAGTGCTCGTCGGCGATGGCGAAATCGGCGGGCGCGCCCGGCGACAGGGAGCCGCCCTCCAGCCCCAGCAGGCGCGCCGGGGTGGTGCTCATGGCCTCGATCAGGCGGGGCAGGGGAACATCGCCGGCGTGGTGCAGGCTCAAGGCGGCGGCGAACATGGTTTCCAGCCCGATGGCCCCGAAGCCGGCCTCGGCGAAGGGCAGGCGCTTGGTGTCGGCGCTTTGCGGGTCGTGGCTGGAGACGATGACGTCTATGGAGCCGTCGGCCACCCCCTCGACCAGCGCCCGCCGGTCGTCCTCGCCGCGCAACGGCGGGGAGAGCTTGAAGAAGGTGCGGTAGGCGCCGATGTCGTTTTCGTTGAGGGTCAGGTGGTTTATCGACACGCCGCAGGTTACCGGCAGGCCGGCCTCTTTGGCGCGGCGGATGACCTGCAAGGATTCGGCGCAGGAGATCTGCATGGCGTGATAGCGCGCGCCGGTGAGCTCGACGAGGCGGATGTCGCGCTCGAGCATTATCACCTCCGCCTGGCGGGGGATGCCGGGCAGGCCGAGGCGGGCGGCCAGCGCCCCTTCGTTCATCACCCCGCCGCGGGCGAGGTCGGGATCCTCCACGTGCTGGCAGATGAGCAGGCCGAAGTCGCGCCCGTAGGCCATGGCGCGGCGCAGCACCAGCGAGGAGGCGACGCCGCGGCGGCCACTGGCCATGGCCACCGCTCCGGCCTCGCGCAGCATGCCCGCCTCGCTCATCTTCTCGCCCTTGAGGCCGCGGGTGATGGCGGCCATGGGGGCGACGCGGGTAACGGCGGTGTCGCGGGCGCGGCGCAGGATGAAATCGACTATCGCCGGTTCGTCTATCACCGGGTCGGTGTCGGGCATGACGATCATGGTGGTGACGCCACCGGCGGCGGCGGCGTGGGAGGCGCTCCTCAGCGTCTCGCGGTGTTCGTTGCCCGGCTCGCCGGTGAACACGCGCATGTCGACGAGGCCGGGGAAGAGCAGCCTTCCCGCGCAGTCGATCACCTCGTCGGCTCCTTGCGCCGCCTGGCGGGTCACCTGCGGGCCGCTGGCTATGATGCGCCCCGATTCGATGAGCACGCCGCCTGTTTCGTCCGTGCCGTTGGCCGGGTCGAGCAGGCGGGCGTTCAAGAAGGCGCGGCGTCTTGGATCTCCGGCCAGCGAGGTGACGGGGCTCATGCTCTTTCTCCCTCTTCCAGCCCGCGCACCAGCGCATCCAGCACCGCCATGCGCACCGCGACCCCCATCTCCACCTGCGCGCGGATGACCGAATGCGGCCCGTCGGCTATGGCCGAGGCTATCTCGACGCCGCGGTTCATGGGGCCGGGGTGCATGACCAGCACGTCCTCGCGGGCCGCCGAGAGCTTGTCGGCGTCGAGGCCGTAAAAGCGGTAGTATTCGCGCGTCGAGGGGACGAATGAGCCGTCCATGCGCTCCATTTGCAGGCGCAGCATCATGACCACGTCGGCCCCGCGCAGGCCCTCGCGCATGTCGGTGAAGATTTCCGGGCCGAGGCGCCCGGCGTCCGGCGGCAGCAGCGACGAGGGGGCGACCAGCCGCACCTGGGCCCCCATCCTCATGAGCAGCAGGATGTTGGAGCGCGCCACCCTCGAATGCAGGATGTCGCCGCAGATGGCGATGACGAGGTTTTCGATGCGCCCCTTGCGGCGGCGGATGGTGAGGGCGTCGAGGAGCGCCTGCGTCGGGTGCTCGTGGCGGCCGTCACCGGCGTTTATCACGGCGCAGGAAACCTTCTGGGCGAGCAGCTCGGCGGCCCCGGAATGATGGTGGCGCACCACCAGCAGGTCGGGGTGCATGGCGTTGAGCGTTATCGCGGTGTCGATGAGGGTTTCGCCCTTGGATACCGACGAGGTGCTGACGCTCATGTTCATGACATCGGCCCCCAGCCGCTTGCCGGCCAGCTCGAATGAGCTCTGGGTGCGGGTGGATGGCTCGAAGAACAGGTTGATTTGGGTGCGCCCGCGCAGCAGGGAGAGCTTCTTGCGCGGCTCGCGGTTGAGTTCGGCGTAGCTGTCGGCAAGGTCGAGCAGGGCGCTGATGTGGGAAACGGAAAGCCCCTCGACGCCGAGCAGGTGGCGTCCGGGAAGAATGGGGGGCCTGTCTTCAGTCGTCTCCATCAGGGTGTTTCATAGCCCTCCCGGCGTCACGGGGCAAGCTTGATATTCGCTCTTGCTGTCCGTAAAAAATCCCCATGACGACGCCGATCACTCCCGCCCTGCTGTTGCGCGCCTATGCCTCGGGCGTGTTTCCCATGGCCGATTCGGCGGACGATCCGGACATATACTGGGTGGAGCCGGCGCTGCGCGGGGTGCTGCCGGTGGGGGCCTTGCGCATATCGCGGCGGCTGGCGCGCACCGTGCGCTCGCGGCGCTTCGCGATCAGGGTCAACAGCGATTTCGAGGCGGTCGTGGAGGGCTGCGCGGCGGCCCGCCCGGGGCGCGAGAGCACGTGGATAAACTCCACCATCCGCCGCCTCTACGCCCAGCTGCACCGGATGGGCCATGCCCACTCGGTGGAATGCTGGCGGGAGGGCAGGCTGGTGGGAGGGCTATACGGGGTGCACCTGAACGGGGCCTTCTTCGGCGAGAGCATGTTCTCGCTCGAGCGCGACGCCTCCAAGGTGGCGCTGGCGCACCTGATGGCGCGGCTGGTGGCCGGTGGTTTCGTGCTGCTCGATACCCAGTTCACCACCGATCACCTGATGCGCCTCGGGGCGCAGGAGATCCCGCGCGACGAATACATGGAGAGGCTGGCCCACGCCCTGCGCCTGCGCGGCGATTTTCACGCATTCGATGACGATGACGACCCCGGACGGGTGTTGTCGCTGGCCGGCTGGCGGCCCCGGTGAGGCTACTTGAGAGTATTGGCCTCGATCTTCAGCCCCAGGGTATCGGCCAGTCCGGCCGGGTCGGAGAGCAGGGTGAACATGGTGGCGAAGCTCATCGGCGCCTTGGCGGCGAACGACACGCTGAGCGACCTGGGCTCGGCCACGAACTTCTTTATCTCCTCCGAGGCCTGGGCGGCCAGTTGCGGCAGGCCTATCTGCATCAGCAGCAGTTGCGGATAGACGCTTATGTTGGCCGCGTAGGCCTTGGGATCCATGCCCTGTTTCCTGGCCAGCAGGGGGATGAGCCTGCCGGTCAGGGAGTTGTCTATCCAGCTTATGCGCATGCCCTTTATGGTCACGTCCTTTAGCTCGTTGGCCGGGTTGCCGACTATCCTTTCGGCCATCTCGTCGCTCTTTTTCTCGTCGGCAAGCTCTTCCAGCAGCGCCAGCGGCAGCGCCAGGTCTACAATCTCCAGCTCCGACATTCCGGCCTCCAGCGCGCCGAGGCGCACGGACAGGTCGAAGTGGGCGCGCTTCTTGTCGTCCCAGTGGCCGTTGAATTTCACCAGCAGGTTGAGGGTGAGTTTTTCGTAGCCCAGTTCCTCGAGGGTCTTGTCGCCTGATCCCTTGCTGACCAGCGAAGCGGGCAACACCAGCTTGCCGAGGTCGAACAT
Source organism: uncultured Rhizobiaceae bacterium (assembly GCA_964643775.1). Lineage (GTDB taxonomy): Bacteria > Pseudomonadota > Alphaproteobacteria > Rhizobiales > Aestuariivirgaceae > Thermopetrobacter. The sequence continues at coordinate 18,142 of CAZXTT010000064.1, forward strand.
GCCCTTGCCCATGCCGGTGCGCCTGTCGCCTTCCCATGAGCCCTTCAGGTCGAGGATGTGCAGTTCCTCGGGGATGTCATGCGCCTTGATGGTTATGCTGGGGATGCTGGCGGAATTGGCTATCAGTTCCCCGGCATTGACCCGCTCCATGCCGTTGCGCGCCGCCGCCCTGGGCAGCATGGAAGCGCCGGTGAGCAGGATTTTCGGGGCCGTGACATGCAGGTGTTCGGTCTTTCCGTTCCTTTCGCGGGTGGCGTGAAACTCGATGTTGCTTGCCTCCACCCGGTCGATCAGCCACAGGCCGCCGTCATCCTTGCGGGGATTGGCCAGCAGCGTCCTTTCCACCATCAGGCTGCCGGTTTCGCCGCCGGAAGCCTCTTTCGGCAACAGGCTGAGCTTGTGGATGATGATGTCACTGCCTGCCTGCTCGATGCGCTCATATGTGGGGCGGTGGCCGAAGTTCGTGGCGATGCCGTCGAGCAGTTCGCGGATGATATCGGGCTCACCGCCGGGCTCCCTGGCCCATGATGGCGTCCATGATGAAGAGGCAATGGCGATGGCGAAAACGAAAGCCATGATGAACAGGGGCAGGCGGCGGATCATTTGAGAGCTTCTCCCTCTTGCGTTGCCGAATCCCTCGCGGGGCGTTGGTGGGTTGCAGTTATAGTGGTGGGCAAAATAAATGTCCATCGTGCCGGGCGGGCGTCCGGCATCCGGCATCCGGCAGGCGGGAAAGGCGGAGCAGGGGTGTTGCCTGCCTTTGCCTGCCGCGGCCACTGTTGCATCGAGTGTATTGAAAACGGTCCCCGTGGCTGCCATGGTGGCCGGGAGAGACACAGGGGAGAACGTTCGTGAGCCAAGCCATCGAGATAGACATAATCGCCGACCTGACATGCCCGTGGAGCTACATAGGCAAGAAGCGGCTGGAGGCGACGCTGGAGCTTTTGGGGGTGGAGGCCAGGACCCGCTGGTATCCCTACATGCAGGAGCCGGAGATCCCGCCCGGCGGCATAGCGCGCTCGGAGTGGCTGGCCAGGGCATACGGCGTGCCGGAGCAGGTGAGCAAGGCGCTGGAGCCGATCAGGGTGGCGGGCATGCAGGACGGGGTGGAATTCGACTTCGACGCCATCAAGGTCATGCCCAACACGCTGGACGCCCACCGCATGGTGCGCTGGGCGCGCGAGGCGGGCAGGGAAGACGAGATGGTGGAGCGCCTCTACGCCATGTTCTTCCGCGAGGGAAAGGACATAGGCGACCACGACGTGCTGGCCGGCGCGGCGGAGGAAATGGGCCTGATGAACCGCTTCAAGGCGCGCAAGATGCTGGAATCGGAGCTCGACGTCGAGGAGATCTGGCGGGAAATGAAACAGGCCCACGAACTGGGCCTGAAGGTGGTTCCGACCTATATCATAGCCGGCAAATACGCCATCCTCGGCGTCGAGGACCCGGTAACCATGGCCCAGGCGATACAGAAGGCGGTATCGGGAGAAGCGCCGGACGCGGGGCCGGAAAAGGCGGAAGA
>CAZXTT010000065.1:0-5544 GCA_964643775.1 uncultured Rhizobiaceae bacterium
CCCGGCGCGGGCGGCGGCCCACGCGGCCTCCGCTCCGGCCAGTCCGCCGCCTATTACGTGGATGGTCCGCTCGTCAGCGTTCATCTGCTCAACCTGTTCCTAGGGTCTGGTCTCAATAAATGCATGGATGCCAGCGTCAAATAGCCCTTGAGATGCAGGGTATTTGACGCCCGAAGGGTTACCGGGGAGAAAATCGGCATGAGCCGCATGGCTTTTATTTTCCATCTCTTTTCCATCCATGCCAATTTTCTCTCCGGCAACTGGCGCCATGCATTTATTGGGACCAGACCCTCATGCGCCGCGAGGGCATTCATTACATGCCGCCGCCGCCGCCATCCAGCCCATTTTCATCGTCATCATTCTTTGACACGTGACCGGCTGACGGGGTAGTGGAAGAGCGATGAGACTGCACACGGGAGCGCGGCGTTATTCACAAGCCCCTTCAGCGCCCCTTGCGGAGAGGCGCATAGCGCAAGGATGAAGCAAGAGAACGCCATGAGCAAAGACTGGACGCCATCGAGCTGGCGCGGCAAGCCCATATGCCAGGTGCCCGAATATCCCGACGAGCAGGCTCTGAAGGAGGTGGAGGCGCGCCTGTCCACCTTCCCGCCGCTGGTCTTCGCCGGCGAGGCGCGAAAATTGCGCCGCAAGCTGGCGCGGATTGCCGAGGGCAAGGGGTTCCTGCTGCAAGGCGGCGACTGCGCCGAGAGCTTCGCCGAGCATTCGGCCGACAACATCCGCGATTTCTTCCGCGTCTTCCTGCAGATGGCGGTGGTGCTGACCTATGCCGGCGGGCAGCCGGTGGTCAAGCTGGGGCGCATAGCGGGCCAGTTCGCCAAGCCGCGCTCTTCGGATGTCGAGGAGCGCGACGGCAGGAGCCTGCCCAGCTACCGCGGCGACATCATCAACTCCATAGACTTCGATGACGAGGCGCGGGTGCCCGATCCGCACCGTCAGCTACAGGCCTACCGCCAGTCGGCGGCCACCCTGAACCTGCTGCGCGCCTTCGCCCAGGGCGGCTACGCCAACCTAGAGCACGTGCACCGCTGGACGCTCGGCTTCCTGAGCGACAGCCGCGCCTCGGCCCGTTACCAGGAGATAGCCGACCGCATTACCGAGGCCTTGCGCTTCATGCGCGCCTGCGGCATCAATGCCGACACCGCATACCAGTTGCGCACCACCGATTTCTATACCTCGCACGAGGCGCTGCTGCTGGGCTACGAGGAGGCCCTGACGCGCATCGATTCCACCTCCGGCGGCTGGTATGCCACCTCCGGCCACTTCCTGTGGATAGGCGACCGCACCCGCGACCCGCAAGGGGCGCACGTGGAATTCCTGCGCGGGGTGGAAAACCCGATAGGCCTCAAGGCCGGCCCGTCCATGACGCCGGATGAGCTGTTGCGGCTGATCGACATACTCAACCCGGCCAACGACCCCGGCAGGCTTACCGTCATAACCCGCTTCGGGGCCGACAATGTTGGCGAGGGGCTGCCGCCGCTGGTGCGCGCGGTCAAGCGCGAGGGGCGCTCGGTTCTGTGGTCGTGCGATCCGATGCATGGCAACACGGTGAAGACAGCCAGCGGCTACAAGACGCGCCCCTTCGAGCGTATCCTGCAGGAAGTGCGCGCCTTCATGCAGGTGCATGCCGCCGAGGGCACCCATGCCGGGGGCATCCATATCGAGATGACGGGGCAGAACGTCACCGAATGCACCGGCGGGGCGCGGGCCATCGGCGAGGCCGACTTGTGCGACCGCTATCACACCCATTGCGACCCGCGGCTCAACGCCGCCCAGGCGCTGGAGCTGGCCTTCCTGATCGCCGGCGAGATGGCCAGGGGCGGCTCTGACCGCGCCGCCGCCGAATGAGGCCGCAAGGAGGGCCCGCGCACAATGTGGAAGTCCATCACCTCGGTGCTCGTTCCCGTCCATCCGGAAGGGCACAGGTTCATCGCCATGTTCGCCGCCGCGACGCTGGCCGCCTTCCTGCTGCTGCCGGATGTGTTCGGCTGGCTGGGCGTCGTCCTGACCCTGTGGTGCGCCTACTTCTTCCGCGACCCGGAACGCACCACGCCGGTGCGCGAGGGGCTGATAATCGCCCCCGCCGATGGCCGGGTGTCGGACATCCGCAAGCTGGCCCCGCCGCCGGAGCTCGACCTCGACGGCGAGGAGCGCATCCGCGTTTCCATTTTCATGAATGTGTTCAACGTGCATGTTAACCGCTCGCCGGTGGACGGCAAGGTGGCTGGCATTACCTACATCCCCGGCAAGTTCCTCAACGCCGAGCTGGACAAGGCGAGCAGCGACAACGAGCGGCAGGCCTTCACCATCGAGATGGACGACGGCAAAAGGATAGGGGTGGTGCAGATCGCCGGGCTGGTGGCGCGGCGCATCGTGCGCTTCGTGGAGCGCGGCGATGACCTGCTGGCCGGCCAGCGCTTCGGCCTCATCCGTTTCGGCTCGCGGCTTGACGTGTGGCTGCCGCCGGGGGTGGAGCCTTGCGTGCTGGTGGGGCAGTTGACCTATGCCGGCGAGACGGTGCTGGCCGACATGCTGTGCAAGGCAAGGGCGCCGCAGCCGCGCCGCTCCTGAGCCGCCGGGCCCGGACGGTGCTCCGGAGATGCGGCGGTGGCGGGGAATGAATGGCGGCGTGGATGGGCGGCGGCAGCGGAAACAACCCGGAGAAGCAGATGAGCAACCAGTTGCGCCACCGCGATGACAGGGAAGGGCGGATACTGCGCTTTCGCATGATCCCGGTGCGCTTCCTGCTGCCCAACCTGATCACCCTGCTTGCCGTGTGCTCCGGGGTCACGGCCATTCGCCTCGGCATCGAGGGGCGTTTCGAGCTGGCCGCCGGGGCGGTCATACTGGCCACCGTGCTGGACGCCATGGACGGGCGCATAGCGCGCCTGCTCAAGGGCACCTCGCGGTTTGGCGCGGAACTGGATTCGCTGGCCGATTTTGTCAATTTCGGCGTCACCCCGGCGGTGCTCGTATACCTGTGGTCGCTCAATTCGCTGAAGAACCTGGGGTGGATAGCGGCGCTGGCGCTGGTGGTCGCCTGCGCCCTCAGGCTGGCGCGCTTCAACGTAATGCTCGATGACGAGGAAAGCCCCGCCTGGAAGCGCGCCTACTTCGTCGGCGTGCCCGCGCCCGCCGGGGCGTTGCTCGCCATATCGCCCATGTATCTGGGGTTCCTCGGGCTGGTGGGCGATGGTCACGGGCTGGCTCCGGGGGTGGCCGTGTGGGTGGCGCTGGTGGCCTTCGCCATGATCTCGCGCCTGCCCACCTATTCCGGCAAGACCATGTCGAAGCGCATTCCGCGCGAATGGGTGCTGCCCATACTGGCCGGGCTGGTTTTCGCCCTGGTGCTGCTGATCGCCTTTCCGTGGACGCTCATGCTGCTGGCCTCGCTGGCCTACGTGGCCTCGCTGCCCCATGCGTGGAAGACATGGAAGGAGCGCAGCGAGGCGGGAAAATAAGAGGGCCGCATGCAGCTGGAAGATCTCTACACGCCGCGGGTGCTGGCCCTGGCCACTGGAATACCCCGCCTGGGGCGGCTGGATGATCCCCATGCTGCGGCTGCCATGACCTCGCGGCTGTGCGGCTCGCGCATCAGCGTCGGGCTGCGCCTCGAGGGCGGGGTGATAGGCGATTTCGCCCAGGAGATCACGGCCTGCGCCCTGGCCCAGGCCTCGGCGGCGGTGCTGGGCGGGAACATAATCGGCAAGACGCCGGAAGAGATGCGCGCGGTGCGCGACGGGCTAGCGGCCATGCTCAGGGGGAGCGGCGGGCCGCCGGGGGGAGACTGGGAGGAACTGTCGGTGTTCCTGCCGGTGCGTGATTACCCGCCGCGCCATGATTCGGTGCTGTTGCCGTTCGATGCCGTGTGCCGGGCGCTGGAGCAAGTCGATGGGTGATGGTTCGAGGCGTCCCGGGCCGGTTGGCTGGCTGTTGCTGAGGCTCATCCGTCTTTACCAGCTCACCCTGTCGGCCTTCATCGGCAGGAGCTGCCGCCATCTGCCGAGCTGTTCCGACTACGCCATGGAGGCCATCAGGCTGCACGGGGCGTGGGCCGGTTTCTGGCTGGGCTTCTGGCGGGTGCTGCGCTGTCACCCGCTGGGCACCCATGGCCTCGACCCGGTGCCGGAAGAGGGGGTCGAGCCATATGACCCGCTGTTCTGGCGCTACCGCCGCTTCGGCGTCTGCGGCGGAAAGGGGGAGGGGGCGGACGGAGCGGATGGGCCGAACGCACCGGACGCGCCGGACAACGGAAAAACCGGCCCGTCATGAAAGACGGGCCGGCATCGTGCCGTGATTGGTGCTTGTGAGACTTGAAGCCTACCAGGCGGACACGGGGAAGTTCCAGGTCACGCCGATGCGGAAGGTGTGGAACTGGTCCATGTCGTTTCTGGCCGTGGCGCGGTAGCCGTCGTCACCGTCGCCATTGGGGTCGGCGCAGCCGGCGCCGCCGCCGGGGCAGGTGAACACGTAATCCTTCTTGTTGTAGGAGGAGAACATGTATTCGGCCCGCAGGTGGATGTTCTCGGTCAGGGCATGCTCCATGCCGCCGCCGATGGCATAGCCGAAGTGGGTCTTGCTCACCTTCTGGGAGGTGATGATGTCTTCCATCTCGCCCTTCATCCAGGCGGGACCGCCGGTGACGTAGAAGAGGGTGTCGTCGTTCATCAGCCAGCCGACGCGCGGACGGATGGAGGCCATCCACTTGACATTGTAATATTCACCGATCAGGTCGCCGGCGCCGGTGACGTCGGTGTGCTGGCCGGTCTTGTCGGAGCCCCAGGTGAAGTCACCTTCCAGGCCAGCGACGACATTGCCGAACTGGTAGTTGAAGCCACCCACCAGGCCACCGGAGACACCGCAACCGTTGAGGGCCGGATCCTGCGGGGCGGAGGGAGTGTTGGCGGTAAGGTCGACGATGCCGACGGCGGTGTCGGTGTCCATGCAGGTGCCGCCGATGACGCCGCCGAAGTAGGGGCCGGTCCAGTCGGCGGCGGTGGCGCGAATCTGCGGAGCCGGAGCCGGCGGAGGCGGCGGCAGGTCGGCGGCGGCGGCGATGGAAGCCGCGGTGGAGACCATGAAGGCGCTGAGCGCCAGAAGGGAAATACGCTTATACATTTTTCAGTTCCTGACCAAGTTGTTGAACCCTGCCGGAAGTTATATCCTTGTTAAGGTTAACAAAGGGTATTTGCGCCATAAAAAAATGAATACTGCTTTGAAACAGTGAATTTACTTTTTGTTAACTTACCATGTCGACCTCTTTTTGAGCAGGGCAGGGTGCTCGTCACCCTTGGAAAAAATCTTCATCGACCCTTGACCGCAAGGAGCCGGCGGCGCAAAAGGCGTCATGACGATCCGGCCACGCGCCGTCATGGCAAGACCGGAGCTTACCCGCGCCCGTAGGCGGAGACTGAGCAGGAGAAAGACATGATCACCCTTACCTTTCCCGATGGCGCGGCGCGCCAGTACGAGGCCGGCGTCAGCGGCGCCGACGTGGCCGCTTCCATTTCCAGGTCGCTGCTGAAG
>CAZXTT010000066.1:0-1976 GCA_964643775.1 uncultured Rhizobiaceae bacterium
AAGGAAGCTCCCTTTGACGTCATAATCATTCCCGGACGGCTGGAGCGCCGCCCCGACGCGCTGCTGGCGCAACTGAACGACCTGGGGAGGCTGGTGGCGGTATATGGCGGGCCGCGGGTGGCGCGCATCCGCGTGTGGACACGCCGCGGCGAGGCCATCTCCCATGTCGATGAATTCACCGCCACCGCACCGCTGGCTCCCGGCTTCAGCAATCAGGAGCAGGAATTCCGCTTCTGATCATCCCGGTTCATTCGCCGACGAGGTGACAGACCACCTGGCGGCTGTGCGGGCGGGCGCGGTGTTCGAACAGGTATATGCCCTGCCACGTGCCCAGCACGGGCCGGGCGCCCGCCACCGGGATGCTCAGGGAAACGTCGGTGAGGGCCGACTTGATGTGGGCCGGCATGTCGTCGGGGCCTTCCATGACATGGCGATACCACGGCTCGTTCTCGGGGACGAGACGGCGGAAGAATTCATCCAGGTCGCGCATGACGTCCGGGTCGGCGTTCTCCTGTATGGTCAATGACGCCGAGGTGTGACGGCAGAACAGGGTGAGCAGCCCTTCCGTGATGCCGCTGCCGCCCGTCCAGCGGCTCACCTGGGCGGTGAATTCATAGAGCCCCCGGCCACGGGTGGAAACGGAGATGGTGGTCTGCAACTGCTTCATGTGGTCATGCCCCCCGCGCCTGTTGCCCTACCTGAGCGAAGCCAGGAACAGCCGCATGTCGCCACCGCTGCGGCGAATCAGGCTGGCGAAGTGATCGCGCAGCATGATGCTCAGCCACACGCCGCCCAGCGACACGTCCCTTATCCGCCGCCCGGATACGCGCCACAATACCTTCTGGCCGCCCGGCCTCAGGCGGGTTTCCACCATGCGCTTGCGGCAGCGCACTATCTCGACGCTGCTGCCCCGGAAGCGCCCTGAATGGCGGGCCAGCTTGCGGGCAATGTAGCCGCGCGCCAGCGCCACGTAACGCCGCCGCATGGGGCCGGTCAGTTTCCTGCCATGACGGCCGATGGCGAACATGACCACCCGGCGCATGTTGACATGGCGCGAAAGAGCCTGCGACATGGCCGCCGGAGAGCCTCTGCGCGCCGCCGCCAGCAGGCTGCGGGAGGCATTTTGCACCGCCGAGGCCGCCGCGCATGACCCCCTCGCCTCGGCTCGCGGGCCGTGGCCCATGAAGACAAACACCACGGCAAGCAACCCCAGGAACACGCCGAACAGTCTCATGGCCCCTCATCCTCCATTGACTTTCACCGATTCCCCTGCCCCGCCACGGATGTCATTATCATTCACAAATGGCTGCTTGGCAAATGGGATCGACCCTCCCCGCCGCCAACAAGGCTTGACAGGCGGGCGGCGGTCTGTTTCAAGGATATAAAGATTTCCTTATATGTTTCACCAAGGAGCGGGGAACCCCATGACCACACTATCCGCCGAGGCCTGCCGCAAGGCGGCCAGGGGCGATTTCAGCATATCGCTGGAGGTCTTTCCGGCGCGCACCGAAAAGGGACGCCAGAACCTGTGCGCCCTGGCGCGGCGGCTGGCGGCGTTCTCGCCCCGCTTCATTTCCGTCACCTACGGGGCCGGCGGCAGCTCGCGCGAGGCGACGCTGGAGACCATCGCGGCGCTCATCGGGGACGATGCCGGCATCCCGGTGGCCGGCCACCTCACCTGCTCCGACGCCAGCCGCGAGGAGACCATGCAGGTGGCGGAGCAATACGTGGAGATGGGAGTAATGCGCATAGTGGCCCTGCGCGGCGACCCCGCCGAGGGGCAGGAGCGCTTCGAGCCGCACCCGCGAGGATTTTCCCGCGCCGCCGAGCTGGTCGCCGCCTTGCGGCAGGCCTCGGCGGATAGTGTGGTCATGGGGGGTCCCCGCTTGTCATGAAACATATAAGGAAATCTTTATATCCTTCAAACAGACCTCCGCCGCCATGTCAAGCTCTCTTGCTTTCTCTCTTGCCCCGAT
>CAZXTT010000067.1:0-5312 GCA_964643775.1 uncultured Rhizobiaceae bacterium
CCGTCAAGCCGTCCGTCCCCCCGACTGGCCGCCGCCTGGGCGGCCTTTTTCATTGGCCTTTTCACCATCATCGTCACGTGGATCAGGAGAACCCGCGCAATGCATGCCGTTTCCCGCCTAATGCGCCCGCTGAAGGGCTGGCGCACCCTGGCCTTCTCGCTGCTGGTCGCCACCATCGGCGTCGCCGAGGCGACGAACTGGCCGCAGCTCGTCCCCGACGGCCCCGCAAAGGGCTGGGTGCTGCTGGCCATAGCCATCGTCATCGCCTGGCTGCGCGTCATCACCACCACCCCGGTGGGGGAGGGCGCGAGATGAGCGTCACCCTCTCCGACATCTGGCAGGCCATCGCCATAGTAACCGCCATCGGCGGCGTCTGGTGGCGCCTGCAACAGCAGCTCACCGCCAACGCCCGCGCGCTGGACGCCTATCGCCTTGAGGTGGCGGAGAAATACGCCTCCGTGGAGCACCTGAGGGAGGTCGAGGCGCGCCTCGTCATCTCCATAGACCGCCTCACCGACCGCATCGACAGGATGCTGGACAGGATAGATCACCTGACGGAGAAGAGCTGATGTTTCAATTGCTCGCCACGCTGCTCACCGGCCCCGTGGCGCGCGCCGCCATGGAGGCCCTGCGCGCCGCCCGCCAAGGCAAGCTATCCGAGGAGCAGGCCCGCGCCGAGGTGGAAAAGGCCGTGGCCGCCGCCATCGAGCGGGTGGCAGCCGGCGAGATTGCCGCCCGCCGCGGCGTGCTGATCGCCGAGCTGGGCGGCGAATCCCGCCTCCAGCGCCTGTGGCGGCCCGTGGTCGCGCTCACCGCCTTCTTTTCCTACTGGTTCGTCATCGTCGCCTATCCCTTCCTGCGCGCCTGGGATCTTCTCCCGGACGTGCGCTTCGGCGAGACGGGCCTGCAGAACATGTTCTGGCTCACCACCGTGGCCGTCGGCGGCTACATAGGCGGCCGCACGCTGGAGAAGGTGGCCCGCCTGCGCCGTTGAGCGCAACGGCGGCGGAATGATAATGGCGGCGAATGTGACAATTGTATTCATATAAGGTTCAGATGCCGGAACCTATTATGCCGCAAAGGAAAAAGTGTGAAGGATTCCGGCACCGATGCGCAGACTGGCGGCCATATTGGCGTTTCTGGCCTTTCTCGTGCCCGCCCCGGCCGATGATGCGGCCGCGGCGGGCAATGCGCGTTTTGTCCGGCATCATTTCGGGCTGCCCGCTCTGGCCGCCGCGCCGCGCCGCCTCCATCACCCCCATCACCCCCGCCTGCGCAAGAACCCGCGCGGGAAATTCGTCGTCGCCCAGCAGGGCTATCCATCGTTCCGCCGCCCGCGCCTCATTCCTCGCCGCAAGCTCCCCCCGCGCTTTCGCGCCCCTGACAGGCCGCGTCAGGGAGGGCAAAAGCAGCGCGGCAAGCAGAACGACATGGCGCGCCTTACCCCCTCGCAGGCCCTGCGCATCGCCCTGCGCGCCTCGCCGGGCAGCCTGGGGCTGGGCGTTGACCTGCTTCCCCCCCGCCCCGGACGTCCCCCGGCCTATGCCGTCAAGCTGAAGACAGGCTCGCGCATTCATCGTATTCTGGTGAACGCGGTCAACGGCCGCGTCATACGCCGATGAAAAATGACACCCTGGCAAGAGGAGGTGGTGCATGCGATTGCTGGTTGTCGAAGACGATCCCGACCTCAACCGCCAACTGGTCGAGGCGCTCAAGGACGCGGGCTACGCCGTCGATAGCGCCACCGACGGCGAGGAGGGCCACTTCCTCGGCGACACCGAGCCCTATGACGCGGTGATCCTCGACCTCGGCCTGCCGGTCATGGACGGCGTCACGGTGCTCGAGAAATGGCGCCGCGACGGACGCAAGATGCCGGTGCTCATCCTCACCGCCCGCGACCGCTGGAGCGACAAGGTGGCCGGTTTCGACGCCGGCGCCGACGATTACGTCGCCAAGCCCTTCCACATGGAGGAGGTGCTGGCCCGCATCCGCGCCCTGCTGCGCCGCGCCACCGGCCACGCCTCCTCCGAGATAACCTGCGGCCCGCTGGTGCTCGACACCCGCGCCGCCCGCGTCTCGCTCAACGGCATGCCGGTCAAGCTGACCTCGCTGGAATACCGCCTGCTCGCCTATCTCATGCACCACAAGGGCGAGGTGATCTCGCGCACGGAGCTCATAGAGCACCTCTACGACCAGGACTTCGACCGCGATTCCAACACCATAGAGGTGTTCATAGGCCGCCTGCGCAAGAAGATAGGCAAGGACATGCTCCATACCGTGCGCGGTCTGGGCTATTATATCGGCGAACCGGAGGACAAGGGCGGAAGTTCCTGAGCGCGCATCCATGAAGGGCCTTTCAGGCATCACGGAAGCGGGCGATCTCCATGACGGGAGCGAGAGGGGCGGGTGTTAACCAGACTGGTCAGTAAATCCCTCGCCGCGCGGCTGGTGGTTTCGGCCATGGCCGTGTCCATGGTCTTGTTGCTGCTCGCCGGGGGATTGCTCTTCTACCTCTTCATCTCCACCATCGAGCGCAATTTCGACGCCCGCCTCGAGGCCGTGATGAACGGCCTGCTGGCCAACCTCGAGCTGGATGAAAAGGGCCGCCCCTACCTCAAGAAGCCGCTCGCCGATCCGCGCTTCGAGCTTCCCGTCTCCGGCTGGTACTGGCGCGTAAGCCCGGTCAACGGCGGCGCCGCCGGCCTGGCCTCCAGATCCCTCCTCGACATCGACCTGCCCATCCCCCGTTCCTCGCGCCTCGAGCGCGACGCCAACGGCATCGCCCACATGTATCTGCGCGATCCGGAGGGAGTGCGCCTGCGCGCCATCGAGCAGGTCTATACCCTTTTCGGCAGCAAGAAGCGCTATTCCGTGCTGGTGGCCGGCAATTTCGACGAGCTGCGCCGCGAGATGGCCGCCTTTACCTCCGCCCTGGTCATCATTCTCGTGCTGCTGGCCCTGGCCCTTGCCTTGTCCATCTTCATCCAGGTGCGCTATGGCCTGCGCCCCCTCGTCAGGCTGCATGACGAGCTGGCCGAGATTCGCGAGGGCCGCCGCGAGCGCCTCGAGGAGGACTATCCATCCGAGATCGAGCCGGTGGCCGACGAGCTCAACCAGCTTTTGCGCGCCAACCGCGACATAACGGAGCGCGCCCGCACCCAGGTCGGCAACCTCGCCCATGCCCTCAAGACGCCGCTCAGCGTGCTCGCCAACGAGGCCCGCGCCGACAAGGGCAAGCTGGCCGAAAAGGTGCTCCACCAGACCCACGTCATGCGCGATCAGGTCAACCTCTACCTCGACCGCGCCCGCCGCGCCGCCACGGCAACGGCCCTCGGCGCGGTCACCGATGTCGAGGAGGTCGTTCACGCCATAGTGCGCACCTTGCGCCGCATCAGCCGCGACAGTCACATGGAGGTGGATCTCGACTGCCCCGGGAACTTGCGCTTCCGCGGCGAGAAGCAGGACCTGGAGGAAATAATCGGCAACCTGCTGGAAAATGCCTTCAAGTATGCCCGCGGCCGAATACGTGTCTCCGGCCGCCTCGACACCCCGGCATCCCGCCATGGCCGCCACTGGCTGATCATCAGCGTAGAGGACGACGGCCCCGGCCTGCCGGAGGAAGACTTCGAAAAGGCCCTCAAGCGCGGCCAGCGCCTCGACGAGACCCGCCCCGGCTCCGGGCTCGGCCTGTCCATAGTCAGCGAGACGGTGGCCATGTATCACGGCGAGGTCAGGCTGGAGCGCTCCTCCGGCCTCGGCGGCCTGCGCGTCGTCCTGCGCCTGCCCGCCGCCCGCGCCCGCCGCTGAGCGGTTTGCTTTGCCCTTTACAATGACAGAACGGTAATATTGCCGCCATTGCCTCGTATATGTGAATGAAATAGGTTGCCCACGAATAACGAAGGGCATCCCGCGCCTTGTCTGGCGCGTGGCGAAATACGAACAACCAAGGGACAGGGCGCTCAATGGCGGGCAATGGCATGTTCTGGCTGGCCGGACTGGCTCTTTTGGCGGTTGTGCTGGTGGCGCTGGTCGTGCCCCTCATGCGCCGCCCGCGCAAGGCGCTGGCGCGCGCCGAATACGATCTGGCCATCTACAAGGACCAGATGCGCGAACTGGAGGACGATATCGCCGCCGGCCTCATCTCCGGCAGCGAGGCGGAAGCGGCGCGCAACGACATAGCCCGCCGCATACTGGCCGCCGCCGAGGCCCGCGACAAGGCCCGTCAGGAGTTGGACAAGTCGGAAAGCACCCGTGATCGCATCATTGGCCTGGTGGCGGGTCTGCTGTTGGTACCCGCCGTCGCCATCTCCCTCTACCTGTTCAAGGGCAGCCCCGGCCGCCCCGACATGCCCATAGCCTCCCGCCAGCAGCACCCCGAAGGCAACGACATAGCGGCCCTCGTGCGGCGCGTCGAGGAGCGCCTGAGGAAGAAACCCGACGACATCGAGGGCTGGCGCGCCATCGCCCCCATCTATTCCCGCATGGGCCGCTATGAAAAGGCGGCGCGCGCCTACAGGAACATCATCCGCCTCTCCGGCAAGGCCGACGCCGATCTGTGGAACGCCTATGGCGAGGCTCTCACCTATGCCGCCCGCGGCAAGATAGGCGAGCAGGCCCGCGCCGCCTTCCACAAGGCCCTGAAGCTGGCCCCGGGCAATCCCATGAGCCGCTATTTCCTCGCCCAGGCGGCCCTGCAGGACGGCGACAGGCAAAAGGCCCTCGCCGAACTGAAGGGCCTGCTCAAGGATCTGCCGCCGAATTTCGCCGGCCGCCCCCTCATCGAGCGCCAGGTCGCCGATCTTGAGGGCAAGGGCAAGGAAGGCGAGGGGAAAGAAGGCAAGGGCGCGGAGGGGCAAAAGCCCGCCGCTTCCACCCCAGCTTCTTCCTCTTCTTCCTCCTCTTCCACCGCCACCATGCCATCCGCCGCCGGTGGCCCCACCGCCGAGCAGGTGCGCGAGCGCATGAAGCGCATGAAGGACATGCCCCCCGAGGCCCGCCAGCAGATGATCCGCAACATGGTCGAGGGGCTGGAGGAGAAACTGGCGGAAAACCCCTCCGATCTCAACGGCTGGCTGCGCCTGATAAAGGCCTGGAAGGTGCTGGGCGAAACCGGCAGGGCCAGGGCGGCGCTGGAAAAGGCGAAGGCCGCCATGAGCGGCAACCCGGCGGCCATCAAGGCGCTGGAAAAGATGGCGCGGAACCTGAAATGACGCTGAAAGGGAGAGCATAAGCGATGGCCATGACCCGCAAGCAGCAGCGCACCATGCTCATCATCGGCGCGGTGGCCTTCCTCGCCGTGGCCGCCGGCCTCA
>CAZXTT010000068.1:0-14323 GCA_964643775.1 uncultured Rhizobiaceae bacterium
CCTTGATACAGGTTCTTTCAGCAACCACATTGAGCATTGGTAAATTGCAGGCGGGAGTGACGGGCCGCCTGTTTGCCCAATGAGAACATGATCGAAGCCGTGGCTCCGGTTGCGCGTATATCGGGGCGGACGGTGGAATCCCCAACAGTGCGTTTTCCTCGTGCCTTCAGGCCGTCTGGTCTGGAGCAGGCGCCCTTGTGCGCTTTTGGGAGAGCGTGCCCGACCTTGAATAACCATTTTGAAAAGGAGACAAAAAATGAGCAACGCAACGAAAATCGCAAGCAACGGCCAGCCGGAAAGCTGGGGCTGGCTGATGGTGCTGGGCCTCGCCACGCTGACGCTGGGCACCATCGGGCTGTATATCGCCAACCTGGTGACACTGGCCACCGTCTATGTATTCGCCGGATTGATTGGCGCTGGCGGCATTCTCCAGATCATTCACGCATTTCTGGAGAAGAACAGAAAATGGCGGCACCGGCTGTTCAATATCGCCATCGGCGCGCTTTACCTGTTCACCTCGTTTCTGGTGTTCATCAATCCGCTGGCCGCGTCCATTGCGCTGACCATAATGGTCGCCGCTTCCTTCATTGCCATTGGCCTTGTGCGCATCTATGCGTCCTACCAGTTGTTCAGGAAAGGCGATAACTGGGGAATGATCGCGCTGGCTGGCGTGATCAATCTCATCGTGGGCGCGGTGATCGCCGTCACTTTGCCCATATCGCACTTCTGGGTCATCGGCACCTTGGTGTCCGTGGAGATGATCCTGCAGGGCTGGCTGATGGTCTTCGCCGCCCTTGATGCCCGCCGGATACAGCAGAACAGCTGAACACCTGGCCGGTCGCGATCTCCCGATCGCGACCGGAACATTCATGCCAATGCTGCGGACTTTCCTCCCGCTCCAAGGCCCGCGAAAAGCACTCCTCAAGGGCATGACCGTTCCGGTCTGGGTCGGAGACGCCAGACCGGCCTTTGCGCCTGCGCGCGCCCATCCCCCTTCCCCCTCACGTCATGCCCGGGCTTGTCCCGGGCATCCAGTAAGGTATTGAAAAGGCGCGGCATTATGGATTGCCGCAACAAGTGCGGCAATGACGGAGCGAGGTGGGAGGGTCAAGCCCGGCAATGACGGGTGGGGTGGTGCGGGGATGTGGGGCGGGGTGGGGGCGTCCGGGGTGTGGGGTGGGTGGTTGGTCACTTCAGGATGGCCGCCCCCCCCTGCCCTGTCATGGGAGGAGGTTCTTTATCTCATCGGGCAGGTTGAAGGATTGCTTGTGGGTGGCTGGGGTGTAGTGGGCGGGGGTTATTCTTTCGGCCAGCAGGCGGCGGGCGAGGACTTCTTCGGGGGTGGCGCGCAGTTCTGTGTCGGAGGTGGCCCAGCAGAAGGCGTGGCCGCCGGCCATGTAGCAGGTGGAATCGACGAACAGCTTGCGGAAGAGGCCCAGGGTGGCGCGCAGTTCTTCCTGGTGGGCCGTGGGGTCGCCGATGTCGATGACCATCACCCCGCCGGTGGCCAGCCGCTGCACGCAGCGGCGCAGGAATTGTTCATCGAACAGCCCCTCCCCTTCGGATGTTTCCTCCGGGGCCATCAGCAGCACGTCGAATTGCTCGTCCGCCGCCAGTATGTCCAGGTAGCGCCGCGGGGAGGCTATGACTGTCTCGATGCGCCCTCCGGAGGGCTGTGCGCCGGCTCCGGCGCGGGCGTCATCATCGAGCAGGCGCACGATGCGCCCCACGGCGCGGTATTGGTTAAGCAGGCCGGTAAGCGCGCCGCCGCCGTCGCCGATGACCAGCACCGAATGGGGCGCGCCATGGGCCAGCATGGGCACGTGGACGAGGAATTCGTGGTGGATGGACGGGGCGCTGTTCAACTCGACCTCCCATGCATTTTCACTTGCCGCCCGCGCCCTCCCACCACGTGGTGGCGGGGATGAAGCCGTATAGCGATACCTTTTCCGGACGCCTGAGGTGCTTCCAGCGGCCCAGCCACTGGCCGGGGGCGTGATAGAGCGGCAGCACGTAGAAGTGGCTCATCAGCAGACGGTCGAGGGCGCGCACGGCGGCGACGAAGCGGGGGCGCTCGCGGGCGGCTATGACTTCCTCTATCACCGCGTCTATGGCCGGGTCATCGGCGCCCATGTAGTTGCGGGTGCCCTGGCGCTCGCGGCCCATGGAGCCCCAGTAGAACTTCTGCTCGTTGCCGGGCGACAGGGAGTTGTACCAGGTGTAGGGCACCATGTCGTAGTCATAGGACAGCAGGCGGCGGGTGAACTGGGCGGAATCCACCAGCCTTATGCGCATGTCCACGCCTATCAGGCGCAGGGTGCGCCGCCAGTTGAGGGCCAGCTTCTCCTGGTCGCGCGACTGGATGAGGATTTCGAAGGCGAAGGGGCGGCCCGCGCCATCGACCAGCCTGCCGCCCTTCATCGTCCAGCCGGCCTCGCGCAGCAGGGTGACGGCGCGGCGCAGGTTCCTGCGGTCGCGGCCCGTGCCGTCGGAGACGGGGGCCTTCCAGCGCCCCTCGAGGAAGCGCTTCTCGAGCCTCGCGCCGGCCTTTTTCAGTATCTCCAGCTCCTCCGCGGAGGCCGGGCGGCCCAGCGAGGACAGCTCGGAGCCGTCGAAATAGCCGGAGGTGCGCCGGTATAGCCCGTGGTAGAGGTTGGCGTTGGCCCATTCGAAATCGAAGGTGTGGATGAGCGCCTCGCGCACCTTGCGGCCGGCGAACAGGGGGCGGCGGGTATTGAAGACGAAGGCGGCCAGCGGCTTGGGCAGGCCGGTGGGGATGACTTCCCTGATGAACTCGCCGCTTTTCACGCCGTTGAAGTCATAGGCGGTGGCCCAGCGGGTGGCGTCGGCCTCCCAGCGGTAATCGGCGAGCTTCTTCTTCAGCGCCTCGAAGGCGCTCTGGTTGTCGCGGAAATAGTCGATGATGATGCGCTGGTGATTGAACATGCCGCGGCGCGAGGGCAGATCCCTGGCCCAGTAATCGCGGTTCAGCTCGAAGACGACCCGCTGGCCGGGCTTGACTTCCGTTACCCGGTAGGGGCCGGAGCCGAGCGGCGGCTCCAGCGTTGTGTGGTCGAAGGGGCGGTTCTCGTAATAATGCCTGGGCAGCACCGGCATGAGGCCGAGGATGAGGGGCAGCTCGCGGTCCTTGCCGTCGAGGGTGAATTTCACCGTGTGCTCGTCCGGCGTCTCGGCCTTCAGCACCTTCTTGTAATAGGTGCGGTGGTTGAGGCGGCCATGATCGCGCAGGGTCCGCCACGAGAAGACGATGTCGGCGGCGGTGACCGGGTGGCCGTCGGCGAAGCGGGCGCGCTCGTCGATGTGGAAGGTGATGGACGAGCGGTCGTCGGGCATCTCCACGGAGCGGGCGATGAGCGGATAGAGCGAAAAGGGCTCGTCGCGCGAGCGCGCCATGAGGGTGTCATAGACCAGTCCGCCCACGTGCCACACCCGCTGGCCCTTGATGATGAAGGGGTTGAGGCTGTCAAAGGAGCCGGTGACCGCCTCGCGGCGCACCCCGCCCTTGGGGGCGTCCGGGTTGACATAGGGGAAGTGGGTGAAGTTTTCCGGCAGCGCAGGCCTGCCATGCATGGCGATGCCATGCACCGGCGCGGCCCGGAGCATGGGGGCGGAGGCAAGGGAGACGGCAAGGGCAAGGACGAGCGCCCCTGTCAGCGCCGGGGCCCCGGTGACGAATCGCAAGATGTTCATGGCCGCATCATAGCACATGTGTTCCGCCGGGAGAGGCGGCGGCGGGGCGGTTTTTTCAATATTCCGGCTCGTTGCGGCGCGGCGGAATGGGCGGCGCGGGCGGCACGCGCGGCTCCGGCGGGCGCGGGGGGGCGTAAGGGGCCGGTTCCACCTCGCGGGTGGGGTAGAAGCCGCCGTCTTCCTCTTCGAACTCCGGCTCCGGCTCCGCGGGAGGCGGCGGAATGGGGCGGCGCGGCGGCGCGGCGGGAGCGCGCGGCGTCATTTCCGCCGCTTCCATTCCGCCTTCTATGCCGCTTTCGACCAGCAGGTCATTGTCGCCGCCGATGAGCAGCAGGTGCTCCACCCCGTCGCGGCGCACCAGCAGCAGCTCGCGGTCGTCATCCACCTGCAGCGCCTCGACCACAGCTATGCGCCCGCCGCGGTCGCGCTTGCGGTTGGCCTTGCGCCAGGCCTTGAGCGCCGCCAGCATGGCGAAGATCAGGACGATCACCACCACCGCCAGCAGGCCGTAGAAAATAATGTCGGACATGTGCAGCGCC
Source organism: uncultured Rhizobiaceae bacterium (assembly GCA_964643775.1). Classification (GTDB taxonomy): domain Bacteria; phylum Pseudomonadota; class Alphaproteobacteria; order Rhizobiales; family Aestuariivirgaceae; genus Thermopetrobacter. Next base: position 4,251 of record CAZXTT010000068.1, read on the forward strand.
CCCGGTATCAAAGCCCCATGGTTGTTCCATGATACCGCCAATATGGCGGCAAGCGCAAGCAGGCGCGAAAGGCCACCGGCGGCGGCCTGAACGGACAGTCAGCAAAAAGTGATGGCCCAAGCGTCCACAAGAGGGGTGAAATGGTCTATCATGAAGTGGGGAAACAGCAAGGAACGAGGCGAAACATGATAGATCGCAGAATCTTTCTATCCACCATTGCCGCCTGGCCGCTGGCCGCCGCCGCGGCGCGCGCCGGGGAGGATCTCTCCTGCACCAAGGCCGTGGAGACCGAGGACGGGCTGCACATGCAGCCGTGGTTCATCCAGGATTCCTTCCTCGACATGAAGGAAGAGCTTCAGCGGGCCAGGGAGGCGGGCAAGCGGCTGGCCGTCATCATGGAGACAAAGGGCTGCCCCTATTGCCTGATGATGCACAAGAAATACCTCACCCAGCCGGAGGTCTGCGCCTTCCTGCGCAAGCATTTCGCCATATTGCAGATGAACAAGAAGGGCGAGCGCGAGGTCACCGATTTCGACGGCGAGGTGCTGCCGGAGCGCAAGTGGCTGATGAAATACAAGATGTTCTTCACCCCCAATATCGTCATATTCGACGACGACATCGAGACGATAGCCAAGAAGCCGCCCAGGGAGCGCATAGTGGCGCGCATGGACGGCCCCGGACAGGGCCCGGACATGTTCCTGGAGCTGTTCCGCTATGCCTGGGATCGCGGCTACGAGAAGGGCAGTTTCATCAAATACCTGATGAGCAAGGCGAAGAAGGGGTGACCCCTTTGCCTTCAGACCCCTTTCATTGGGGCGCCGGTGGGCGCTGACCCGGGGTCTGGCCTCAAACGTAAAAATTGAAATTTTTTATAAGCAGGGACTCAAGGGTTGTCGTATATCCTTGCCTGATACCGCTTTTGCGCGGGATCCCCGTTTGCGGCCACTTCGGGTGGTGGATTTTCGGGGAAACGGCGGCTATTTCGGGGGTGGATGGCAAGAAGGCAACCTGATGATGGAGCTGGGGCTGGAAAATGACCTGGGCGGCCATGCGCCGGATGAGCAGGCATTGCGCGTGGCGGCGCGGGATTTCCGCGAGGCGGCGCGGGCGCAAGGGCGGGCGGAGGTGAGCGTGCCATACGGGAGCCACCCGCGCCATGCCTATGACCTGTTCAGGCCATCCGCGGGCGGGCGGGATCACGGCAACGGCAAGGCGCGGGAGGCCGCGGGCAATGACGCGGCGCTTGCGGTATTCATTCACGGCGGCGGCTGGCGGCGCCTTGACAAGGGGCTGTTCTCCCACCTGGCGGCGGGGCTGAACGAGCTTGGGATCACGGTGGCGGTGATAAATTACCGCCTGTGCCCGGAAGTGAAGATATATGAAATCCTCGGCGACGTGCGCCAGGCGGCGGCGCACCTGGCGCGGCGCTTCGAGCGGCCGCTGGTGGTCATCGGCCATGACGCCGGGGCCCACCTGGCGGCCTGCCTGACGGCCACCGACTGGAAGGCGCGCGGCTTCGACCGGCAGATAGTCAGCGGCGGGCTTGGCATATCGGGCATTTACGACCTGCGGCCGCTGCTTGGCTCTTCGCTCAACGATCACCTGGAGCTGGAGGAGGTGGACGCCTATACCGCCTCGCCGCTGTTGTGGCCTGCTCCGGGAGGGCGCAGGTTCGACCTGTTCGCCGGAGGAGAGCAAGGCCACGGCCTGCTGTGCCACGGGCGTTCGCTGCATGCCGCGTGGAGGGGATGCGGGGTGGAGGGGGAACTTGCCGAGCTGCCCGGGGAGGATCATTTCTCCATGCCGGCGCTGCTGGCCGATGCGCGCAGCCCCTTGACGAAAAGCGCTCATGGTCTATGCCTGCGGGCATGAACGACCGGCAGATAGAGACACCATCGGGCAAGTCGGAGGCGACGGAGAACTTTCCCGTCGGCTCGCTGCTCATCGAAAGGCGGCTGCGGCCACACGTGGCGGCCTATTACGCCTTCGCGCGGGCAATCGACGACATCGCCGACAATCCCCGGCTGGACGCGCAGGAGAAGCTGCGGCGGCTCGACGTCATGGAGCTGGCGCTGAGCGGGGTGCTGGGGCGCAAGGAGAAATACGCCACGGCCATCAACCTGCGTGACCGGCTGCTGGAAACCAACGTGCCGTTCTCCACGGCGCTGGATCTCGTATCGGCCTTCAAGCAGGACGCGGAGAAGAACCGCTACCGCGACTGGGACGAGCTGATGGACTATTGCATGCGCTCGGCGGCCCCGGTGGGGCGCTTCCTGCTGCACCTGCACGGGGAGGAGGACGAAGCGGCCTTCGCCGCCTCCGATGCCCTGTGCAACGCCTTGCAGGTGATAAACCACCTGCAGGACTGCAAGGACGATTTCCTCCAGCTCGACCGGGTTTACCTGCCGGAGGAATGGATGGAGGAGGCGGGGGCCGAGGTGTCGATGCTGGCGGAAGAGCGCGCCGGCGGGCCGCTGCGGGCGGTCATCGACCGCTGCATCGAACATTCGCGCGAGCTGGCGAGACAGGCCCGCCCCCTGCCCGGCTTGCTGAAATCGCGGCGGCTGGCCATGGAGGCGGCGGTCATCGTCGAGGTGGCCGGGCGGCTGCTCGACGAGCTGGCGCGGCGCGACCCGTTGAGCGAGCGGGTTAAGCTGGGCAAGGGGCAATACGCCGCCTGCGTGGCGCGCGGCATCTGGGGGGTGCTCGGCGGGGGCTATCGGACGGGGAGCGGAAAGTGAACTGGATCCTGTGGCTGGGAATGGCGCAACTGGCGGCGTGGCTGGTGCTGGTGTTCCGCTGGCACGGCTTCTGGCGCATGGGGGATGCGGATTTTCACCTGCCCCCTGCCCCGGCCCTGCCGCCGGGGGGCAAGTGGCCGGAGGTGGTGGCGGTGATCCCGGCGCGCAACGAGGCGGACAACATAACCAGGGCGCTGGCCTCGGTGCTGGGGCAGGATTACCCGGGGCGGCTGAAGGTCATCGTGGTCAACGACAATTCCGATGACGACACGGCGCGGCTTGCCGGGAGGCTGGCGGAGGGCGACGGGCGGCTCACGGTGCTGGACGCGCCGCCCAAGCCGGACGGCTGGGCGGGCAAGGTGGCGGCGATGGATTTCGGCGTGGCCCATGCCCTGAAGAACCATGAGCCGGGGGGAAGCGGGCCTGAATACTTCTGGTTCACCGATGCCGACATAGTTCATCCGCCGGAGATGCTGCGCAAGCTGGTGAAGAAGGCGCTGACGGAGAAGCTGGGGCTGACCTCGGTGATGGTGCGGCTCAGCACCGGCTCGTTCTGGGAGAAGCTGCTGGTCCCCGCCTTCGTCTACTATTTCTTCCTGCTCTATCCGCCGCGGGCGGTGTCGCGGCCCGATGCATATGCCGCCGGGGCCGCCGGGGGGTGCATGCTGCTGCGCCGCGAGGCGCTGGCCGACATCGGCGGCATGGCGGCCATTCGCGATGCCGTGATCGACGATTGCTCGCTGGCGCGCAAGGTGAAGGACCGCGGCTGGCGGCTGTGGCTGGGGCTGGATGCACGGGCGCGCTCGCTGCGCCCCTACGAGAACCTGGGCGATTTCTGGCGCATGGTGGAGCGCTCGGCCTACGAGCAGTTGCATCATTCGCCGCTGCTGCTCGTGCTGTCGCTGGCCGGGATGGGCTTCGCCTTCGTGCTGCCGGCGCTATATGCGCTGGGCTTCGTGTTCGGCCAGCCGTGGCCGCATTTTCCGGGGCTGGTGGCATTCGGCCTGATGAGCGCCAGCTACCTGCCGGCGGTGCGCCATCACGGACTGGCGAAGCGCTGGGCCCTTACCCTGCCGGCGGGCGCGGTGCTGATGTCGCTGATGACCCTGACCTCGGCCATCAATCACATGAGCGGCCGCGGCGTGCAGTGGCGCGGGCGGCGCGGGGATTGACGGGCTATTGACAATTGCCGCGGGGAAGTCTTTCCCTGCATGCGAAAAGATGAACCCAAGGAGCATTCCATGACCATCATTGCACCATTTCGCGGGTTGCGCCCGGCGGAAGGGCGCGAGGCTGATGTCTGCGCGCCGCCCTATGACGTTCTCAATTCCGCCGAGGCAAGGCAGCGGGCCGAGGGCAAGCCGTGGAGCTTCCTGCACGTGTCGAAGCCGGAGATCGACCTGCCGGAGGATACCGACCCCTACGCCCCGGAGGTCTATGCCAAGGCGGGCGAGAACTTCCGGCGCATGATCGACGAAGGCGTGCTGGTGCGCGAGGAAAAGCCGGTCTATTACGCCTATCGCCTGACCTGGGGGGATCACGTGCAGACCGGCTTCATAGCCGCCGCCTCGGTGGCCGACTACGACAGCAACCGCATCCGCAAGCACGAGCATACCCGCCCGGTGAAGGAAGACGACCGGGTGCGCCAGGTGGAGGCGGTGGCGGCCCATACCGGGCCGGTGATGACCGCCTGCCGCGATTCCGAGAAGGTGGAGGAGCTGCTGGAGCGCGCCACGCGGGGCGAGCCACGGCTCGATGTAACCGCCGATGACGGCATAAGGCACAGCATCTGGATCGTCGATGACGAGGAGCTGATAAGGGATATCACCGACACCTTCGAGGCCATGGACGCCATTTACATAGCCGATGGCCATCACCGCTCGGCGGCGGCCTCGCGGGTGTGCGCGGCGAGGGCCCGGGAAGAGCCCGGCAACATGGAGGCCCCGTGGCGGCGCTTCCTCACCGTGGTCTTCCCCGCCGGGCAGATGAAGATCCTGGACTACAACCGGGTGGTGCGCGACCTGAACGGCATGTCGGAGCGGGAATTCCTTGACAAGGTGAGCCAGGTTTTCTCCGTAACCCCCGCAGACGGCAAGGTAAAACCGGAAAGGCGCGGGGTTTTCGGCATGTACCTGGGGGGCCGCTGGTACCGGCTGGAAGCGCCCGCGGAAATGCTGGCCAGCGACGATCCGCTGGCGCGGCTCGACGTGTCGATATTGCAGGACAACCTGCTGGCCCCGGTGCTGGGCATCGACGATCCGCGCACCAACCCGCGCATAGATTTCGTCGGCGGCATGCGCGGGCTGGAGGAGCTGGAACGGCGGGTGGTCAGCGGCGAGATGGCGGTGGCATTTTCACTTCACCCCACCTCGATGGAAGACCTGTTCAGGGTCGCCGACGCGGGCGAGGTGATGCCCGCCAAGTCCACCTGGTTCGAGCCCAAGCTGGCCGACGGGCTGGCCTCGCTGCCGCTGGACGACTGAACGCCCGCGATGACCGGCTCCCCTCCCCGCATCGGCATCGTCTCCCTCGGCTGCCCCAAGGCGCTGGTGGATTCGGAGCGCATAATCACCCGCCTGCGGGCGGAAGGCTACGAGCTGTCGCCCGATTACGCCGGGGCCGACGCGGTGATCGTCAATACCTGCGGCTTTCTCGATTCGGCGCGCGCGGAATCGTTGCAGGCCATAGGCGAGGCGCTGGCGGAGAACGGCAAGGTGATAGTCACCGGCTGCATGGGGGCCGACGAGGAGGAGATACGCCGCAGCCATCCCGACGTGCTGGCGGTCACCGGGGCGGCGGCCTTCGCCGATGTCATGGCGGCGGTGCACGAGGCCGCGCCGCCCCCGCACGACTACAAGCGCGACCTGGTGCCGGAGGCGGGCCTGCGCCTTACGCCGCGCCATTACGCGTGGCTGAAGATCTCGGAAGGATGCTCCAATTCCTGCACCTTCTGCATCATTCCGCGCCTGCGCGGGCCGCTGGCGTCACGCAGGCCGGCGGACGTGCTGCGCGAGGCGCATGCGCTGGTGCGCGCCGGGGTGCGGGAGCTGCTGGTCATATCGCAGGATACCTCCGCCTATGGGCGCGACCTGCGCCACGGGGTGGACGAATGGCGGGGCAAGGAGGTGGCGGCGCGCATAGGGGAGCTGGCGCGCGCCCTTGGCTCGCTGGGAGGCGGAGAAGGAGCGGCGGGAGCGGACGAACCCATGCGCCCGTGGGTGCGGCTGATGTATCTCTATCCATATCCGCACGTGGACGAGCTGGTGGAGCTGATGGCCGAGGGGCTGATCGTCCCCTATCTGGACCTGCCGCTGCAACATGCCGCGCCCGGCGTATTGAGGGCCATGAAACGCCCGGCGGACGAGGAAAAGATGCTGCGGCGCATCGAGAAATGGCGCTCCATCCGCCCCGACATCGCCATCCGCTCCACCTTCATCACCGGCTTTCCCGGCGAGAGCGAGGAGGATTTCTCATACCTGCTCGACTGGCTGCGGGAGGCGCGGCTCGACCGGGTGGGGTGCTTCGCCTTCGAGGACGTGGCGGGGGCGGCGGCAAGCTCCATGGAGGGGGCGGTGCCGGTGGAGGTGCGCGAGGAGCGGCGCAAGCGGCTGATGATGCTGCAAGAAGAGATATCGGCGGCGAAGCTGGCGGCGCGGGTGGGCAGCGAGGAAATGGTGCTGGTGGACGAAACAGACCACGAGCAGGGGCTGGTGATCGCGCGCAGCCGCTTCGAGGCGCCGCAGGTGGATGGCGAGATATGGATAGAGCGCGCCATGGCGGAAGATGTTCAGCCGGGCGACATGCTGCGGGTGAGGATCACCGGCTCGGGGATACACGACCTGGAAGCGCAGCCGGTGTGAGCAGGGCCACGGGGTCGGGGCGCTGCATCTCGCTGAAGCTCAAGGGAGCGCTCCCGCCGGAAACGGCCACGCGTGGCGCATCGGCGGCGGGCATGGCGGAGACGGCCAGCGCGGCCAGCAGGAAGGCCCCTGCCCCGGCGGAAAGGAGGACTTGCGGTTTTGCCGCCTGTCTGTCTGCCATGTTTTTCATTTTTCGCGCCCTGTGACGGTTTGCTTGCGGTCATGGCCATGATGGCGCAAAAAGACTACGAACCGGTTCAGGAAAAGGATAAAATTGCCGCTATCGCAGGCAGGCCATCCGCCCTGCCCGGCAGTTTGTGTTTTTACGTTGCCCGAGGGGGCGTTTTCATGCCCTATTGCCCGCCATGAACACTCATGCCGATGATGGAATTGCCGCCGTTTTCGCCAAGGCCTTCGGGTTGTTGGCGTCTCTTGACGCGCAACTGGTGGAGATCGTCGGGCTGTCGCTCGGCGTGTCAATGTCGGCGGTGCTGGCCGCTTCGCTGATCGGGCTGCCGCTGGCGGCGGCGCTGGCGCTTTACCGCTTTCCGGGGCGGAAGGTCATCATTCTGATCATCAACGCGCTGATGGGCCTGCCGCCGGTGGTGCTGGGGCTGGTGGTATATCTCATGCTGTCGCGCTCCGGGCCGTTGGGCGTGCTGGGGCTGCTATACACGCCAACCGCCATGACCATCGCCCAGGCGCTGCTGGTGCTGCCGATAATCGTAGCGCTGGCGCGCTCGACGCTGGCGGCCATGTGGGAGGAATACGGCGAGACGATGCGCTCGCTGGACATATCGGGCGGGCGCCTGCTGGCGACCATGCTATACGAGGCGCGCCATGAGCTCATCACCGCCGGGCTGGCGGGCTTCGGGCGGGCCATCGCCGAGGTGGGGGCGGTGATGATAGTGGGCGGCAACATATTGCACCACACGCGGGTGATGACCACGGCCATCGCGCTGGAGACATCGCGCGGCAACCTGGCGCTGGCGCTGGCGCTGGGGGTGATATTGCTGATGGTGGCGCTGGTGGTGAACATCCTGGTGCAGGTAACGGGGCGCATCAACGGCGCGCAGGCGAAGGGAGCGGCGTGAAACGACGCCGGTGGAGAGAGAAAAAGAGAGAGAAAGAGACATCCATGCCGAAAAGAACGATAAATACCCTGGCCGCCTTCCTTGCCATCGTGGCCGCCTTGCTGCCCCCCGCCGGAGCGGGAGCGGGCGAGGCCATCATCATGCAATCGACCACCTCGACGCAGAATTCCGGGCTGCTCGACTACCTGCTGCCCAAATTCACCGCCCGCACCGGCATGGAGGTGAAGGTGGTGGCGGTGGGCACCGGGCAGGCGCTGAAGAACGCCCGCAACGGCGACGGCGACGTGCTGCTGGTGCACGCCAAAAAGGCGGAAGAAGAGTTCGTGCGGGCCGGATACGGGGTGGACCGGCGCGATGTCATGTACAACGATTTCGTCATCGTCTGCCCGAAGGGAGACAAGGCGGGCATGGCGGGGATGAAGGACGTCACCGAGGCGCTGCGCAAGATCGCCGAAACGGGCACGACTTTCGTCTCGCGCGGCGACGATTCCGGCACCCACAAGAAGGAACTGGCCCTGTGGAAGGCCGCCGGCATCGACCCGCGCAAGGCCCCCGGCAAGTGGTATCGCGAGAGCGGCTCCGGCATGGGGGCGACGCTCAACATGGCCGCCGCCATGGGGGCCTGCACGCTGACCGACCGGGCCACGTGGATCGCCTTCGGCAACAAGGGCGACCTGAGGATAATGGTGGAGGGCGACAAGCGGCTGTTCAACCAGTATGGCGTCATGCTGGTGAACCCGAAGCGCCACCCGCACGTGAAGGAACGCCAGGCGCGCGCCTTCATCGACTGGCTGACGGGGGAAGAGGGGCAAAGGGCCATAGCCGGATACCGGCTGGGCGGCCAGCAGCTGTTCTTCCCCAACGCGCGGCGCAAGTAACGAGGGTCCACCGGCATGGGGCAGCTATCTATTGCCGGCGGACAAAAAGTCCTTGATATCCTGGCTATTTGACGCTGGCATCCACGCATTTATCGAGACCAGTCCCTGGGAGCACAAAAAATGGACACCACCGTGTTACTGGTTCTGCTCACGCTCAGGGGCAACGCGCCGCTGGGGGTGAACTTCGTCAACTTCGACGACCTGGCCGCCTGCCAGGCGCGCGCCGAACAACTGGAGAAGATACTCACCAAGGGCGGCATAAAGGTGGTGGAAAACCGTTGCCTGGCGAGCTTCCAGCATTTCACCAGGCACCGCCACCGGGCCAGCAAGGGCGACCACGGCAAGAAGGTGAAGGTGAAGAAGAAGAACATCTTCCTCATCGCGCTGGGCGAGAAGCGGGCATTGGTGATGCAGCGCGATAACCGCGAAAAGTGCGAGGAGGAAGCAAGGAAGCGCAATGCCACGGGCGGCGGAACGCGTTACTACTGCGCCGCTTCCGAGCAGGAGATGAAATGCGAAAAGGCGGCAGGAAAGAAAACCCCGGGCAAGTGACGGGGGAAAGCGGGCGGCGGGTGGAGCTGCACCAGTTCGACCGTTTCTGGGGGCTGCCCAATGCCTCGCCCTTCTGCATGAAGGCGGAAGGCTACCTGCGCTGGCGCTCCATTCCCTTCGACATAGTGGTTTCCGGGCCGCGCAACTCGCCCTCCGGGCAGGTGCCGTGGGTGGTGGACGGCTCCACGGTCATCACCGATTCACAGAGGATAATCGAGCATTTCGAGGCGGGCCGCGAGGATGCCCTCGACGGCTGGCTCGGCCCCCGCGAGGAGGCCGTGGCGCACATGTTGCGGCGCGTTTTCGAGTTCGAGCTGTTCTGGCAGATAAACTATTCCCGCTGGGTCGATCCGCAAGGATGGGCGCGCTTCGGCCCGGACGTGAGAAAGCGCCTGCCGCTGCCCATGCGGCTGTTCGGCCTGCGCATGGTGCGGAGGCGGCTGGCCGGGAATTGCCGCATGCTGGGCCTGCGCGCCGATAACAGGCAGGCGGCATATGACAGGGGCAAGGCCCACATCAGGGCCGTCTCCAATTGGCTGGGAGATAGCCCATACATGCTGGGCGAGCGCATCTCGAGCGTCGATTTCTCGGGGCTGGGAGCGCTGGGCAACATAATGCGCCAGCCGGCGCGCACGCCGCTCAAGGAATACGCCAACAGCCTGCCCAATCTCGCAAGCTGGCTGGAGCGCATGTGGGAGCAGACCTTCGCGGCGGATTTTTGACTCTCCGCATCGATCTTCCGCATCACGGGGCAGCGCCATTGCCGGTGGATCCGGGGAGAAAGATCTTTCCATCCATGCGCCGGAGATGGCCTGATGTCTCGAGGGTGGCCAGGGCGCGGTAGATGGTTTCATGGGCCATGCCAAGCTCACCGGCCAGCGTTTTCAGCGAGCCGCGCAAGCGCACCTGGCCGCTTTCATCGGCATGCAGGCGCAGGGCGGCCAAAAG
>CAZXTT010000069.1:0-2326 GCA_964643775.1 uncultured Rhizobiaceae bacterium
ATATATGCACAGATTATCCACAGAAAAGCATTATGGGTAAGCAATATTTACCCATTTACGGGATGTAATGCACCACCTGCCTGCCGAAAATTACCTTGGCCGCGCTGATCCGAGATAGTGATAGGAGATGAACCTGGGCCGTGGCGGGGAATAGAAGTTGCGGCACTGTTCGACCTCGAAGCCCGCCTCCTCCAGCAGCCGCCTGGTGTCGCGGTTGAGGTGGCAGCCGCCGGCCAGCGAGCGCCAGGCGGGGTTGAGCATGTCCTGGAAGCGGGCCACACGGTGTTCGTGGGAGCGGCCATGCTCGCAGAACAGCAGCCGCCCGGAGGGCTTCAGCACGCGGCGGAATTCGCCCAGGGCGCGCGCCACGTCGGGGATGGAACAGCCGGTATAGGTGAGCAGCACGGTGTCCACCGAATTGTCCTCCAGCGGCAGCTCCTCCGCCGTGTGCTCGATGAGCTCGGCGCTGACACCGGCCTCCCCTATGCGCCGGCGGGCCAGCTTCAGCAGCTCCGGCGAGGGATCGACGCCTATGACGTGACGCACCTTGTCCTTGTCGTAATGGGCCATGTTGCGCCCCGAGCCAATGCCCGGCTCGAGCACCACCCCCTCGGCCAGCGGCGCGACCATGCGGCGGTTTGCGGTAATCGCGGGAAGGCCGCAAACGATGTCGGTCAGCGGCGACAGCAGGAGCTTGTCATAGATGCTCATGAAACAGGCTTATTACAGCAACAACCAAGAAGACAAAAAACCACCGCCCGTCCGCCTCGAGGAAGCTCTCCCGGCGAACGGACGGCGGCCAGCCCTGAAAGCCCGTTGCGCGCGCCGTCGAGGGGAAGGAGGAAGAAGGCGCAAGGGCTTCGTTTCAATCCGCCGGTTTGCAAGCAAGCACCATCAATTCCGGCGGCGGGACATCCCAAGGGGATGAAAGCAGGGGGCAACCCCATCTCTCGGTGTTACTCGCTACTAACAGTTCTTGCAGGTGTTGATGCCGAGGATGGCGTTGATGGCGCACCATCCCATGGCGGCGGTGGCCAGCGGCACGACGCCGATCCAGCCGATCCAGTTGTAATTGCCCGAACCGAGCAGCGCCCATGCAACCAGGGCTATGCCGACGATGGCGAAAATGACGCGCTGCGCCAGGCCCATGTTCTTTTTCATGGCTACACACTCCCTGATGTCAGGGGTTCCCCAATGCCGTGGCCCTTCGATGCCGGAGGACCTTCGACGGCCGTGGGAGAAACCCCGACCGGCGCGCATCATGGCGCGCCTCATCCGTGCCCTCCTGATAGAGCATGGAATGATCTGCATCAGTAACCAGATCACAGTCATCACGGGGCGCGAGGGCATTGCCATATTGTCTCATTGCCCCGCCGCGCCTGGCGGAACATATTCAGGCGGGTTCACATGCACGCCAGCGAGGGGCAAATCCATGAGCAAGCGCAGCGAGACGGAAAAACTGGCGCTGGCCGAGGAGGCATATCAGCGGGCGCTGGATTACGAGCTGGAATTCGGCTGTTGTCCGCAATGCGTGCTGTCGGTGGTGCAGGAGCTGCTGGGCGGGGTGTCGGACGAGCTGATAAAGTCGTCCCACGGCCTCTCCGGCGGCGGCGCGCTGGAGGGCAAGGGGGCCTGCGGGGCGCTCTCCGGCGGCCTGATAGCCCTGTCCACCCGCACCGGGCGCGACCGCGACAAGCTCGACAAGGGCCGCGGGATGAAGAATTTCAACATCGGCAAGGAGCTGGCCGAGGAATTCGAGAAGGAATTCGGCGGCTACACCTGCGAGGACCTGCAAAAGGCCTTCACGGGCCGCACCTACGACATGTGGAAGCCGGAGGAATACGCCGCCTTCAGCGAAAACCGCGGCGACAAATGCGCCGTGGCCACCGCCTGGGTCACCCGCTGGGTGGTGAAGAAGCTGATGGAAATGGAGTAGCCGCTCCCCGGCAATGATTCCATTTATGGAATAAATATTGACTTTTTTCTATTTTTGCATAGACTATTGATGTCAGAAATTTTCTCACAGGAGCGCCCGGCATGAACGTCCTGCCGCTACAGATGGACAGGAGCCGCGAGCTTTCCGGGCCGGCGTTGCGCACCTTTTTCAACATCGCGCGCGACTGGAAGCTCAGCCGCGAGGAGCAGATGCGGCTGCTGGGGCTTTCCGCCACCTCCACCTACTACAAGTGGAAGGACGCGCCACAAGGGGCGCGCCTTGGCCGCGACACGCTGGAGCGCCTCTCCTACATCTTCGGCATATACAAGGCCCTGCAGGTTCTGCTGCCCGATGCGCAGGCCGCCGATGAATGGATCAGAAAGCCCAACA
>CAZXTT010000070.1:0-4696 GCA_964643775.1 uncultured Rhizobiaceae bacterium
CTGCGAGCCGTTCATCAACGGCATAGCCAAGCTGCTGGTGGCGGTGGAGGAAAACAACCTCGCCAACATCCGCATATGGCCCGATGACGCGCGCTACCTGCTGCCGCTCGCCGGGGACGGGGCGTTCGACGAGATATACATTCTCTATCCCGACCCGTGGCCCAAGAAGCGCCATCACCGGCGGCGCTTCATCAACGCCGAAAACATCGCCCACTTCCACCGCCTGCTGAAGCCCGGCGGCATGGTGTATTTCGCCAGCGACATTCCCCATTACGTGTCATGGACGCTGAAGCACTTTCGCGCCCATGGCGGCTTTGAATGGCTGGCCGAAGGCGCCGATGACTGGCGCAAGCCGTGGCCCGGCTGGCCCTCCACCCGCTACGAGGCCAAGGCCCTGCGCGAGGGCCGCAGCCCCGCCTATCTGCGCTTCGCCAGGAAGGGATGACCAGCGGCGCATGCCTCGCCGTGCTCAGTAATTGAGTCCAGACCCTACGGGGAAAGGCTCCGGCGGCTGCTCCCGGCCCCCTTGGCCGCCTCGATGAAGGCGCGGATCTTCCCGGCGTCCTTGACGCCGCGGCTGCTTTCCACCCCGGAGGAGACATCGACCATGGGCGCGCCGGTGGCGCCGATGGCGGCGGCCACGTTTCGCGGCGTCAGGCCGCCGGCCAGCATGAAGGGGGAGGAATGCTCCTTCAGCAAGCGCCAGTCGAATGAATGGCCGCTGCCGCCGGGCAGCCCGCCGGAATCCTCCTCGCTCACCCAGGCGTCGAACAGCGGAAAGGCTATGTGGGGCGAATAGTCCTTGGCCGCCCTTATGTCCCCTTCGTCGCGGACGCGGAACGCCTTTATCAACGGTATTTCCACGATTTTGGAAATCTCGTCAACGCGGCGCGGCGTCTCCCCGCCGTGCAGTTGCAGGTAATCGGGGCGCGCCTCGCGGGCAATGGCGGTGAGCAATTCATCATCGGCATCGACCACCAGCGCCACGGTCTTCACCCGCCCGCGCGCCATGGCCGCCAGCCGCGCCGCCTGCTCCATGCTCACGTTGCGCGGCGAGGGCGGGAAGAAGACCAGCCCGATGAAATCGGCCCCCGCCGCCATGGCCGCCTCCAGCGCCGCCTCATCCCTTATGCCGCATATCTTGACCCTGACGCTCATGGCCCGCGCAAATCCTCCTCCATGCGCCTTGCCGCCTCTTCCAGCACGCTATCGTGAAAGCGCGCGCCGGGATAGTCATAATATTGCACGAAACAGGGCACGTCGGCGTGAATGGCGTCCGCCGGCGGGGCGAATTCCAGCCACAGGATTATCGGCATGCCGCCGCCGGTGTCGTCGAAGAACAGCCAGCACTCGTCGTTCATCAGCACCCTCGTTCCGGGGCGCGCGGCAAGCGCGAATTCCAGCACCGGCCCGTGGCGCCGCCGCCAGCGGAGCCACAGGCTCCACGGGCGCGCCGGGATGATGCCCTCGGTGCGCCGCAAAAACGGTATGCCGGCCAAGGGAGTGGTCAATGCAGGGTCAGCCTCGTGGTATTACCTGGTCAGACCGAGGAACAGCTCCGGCAGCTTCTCCGGCAGGCGCTCTATGCGGTCGATTACCGTATAGCCGTTCTGGCCGAAAATATCCTGCACGTATTCATCGGCGCGTGGATCGAGGGATATGCAATAGGGCGTAATGCCCCTTGACTGCAACTCGATGACCGCCTTGCGCGTGTCCTCGCGCAGGTAGGCGGGGTCGTCCACGTCTATGTCATGGGGCGCGCCGTCGGTGAGCAGCAGCAGCAGGCGCTTTTCCTCGCCGCGTTTTTCCAGTTCATCACCGGCGCGCCTGAGGGCCGCGCCCATGCGGGTGGAAAGCCCCGCCTCCATCGCCGCCAGCCGCCCCTTGGGCAGCTCGCCCCAGGCCTCGCTGAAACCCTTGAAGTGGGTATAGCGCACCTCGAAACGGGTGTTGGAGTGAAACCCGGCGATGGCGAAGGGGTCGCCCAGCGCCTGCACCGCCTCCGCCAGCAGGGCGGTGGCCTCCTGCGAAAGCTGCAAGATGGTGGCGTCTCCACCCGGCGGGGTATCCTTCACCGATTCCGACAGATCGAGCAGCAGCAGCATGGATATGTCGCGCCCGTGACGCACGTATGACTGGAATACGCGCGGATCCGGCGCGATGTTCATGCGCATGTCGATGGCGGCGCGCACCGCCATGTCCACGTCCAGTTCGTCGCCCTGTTCCTGATAGCGCACGCGGTTGCGCAACTGGGGCTTGAGCAGGTCCACCACCTTCTTCAGCCGCCGCGCCAGCAGTTCGTGCTTCTTCAGCAGGGCGTCGATCACGCCGGGGTCGCCCGCTTCCTGTATGCGCTCGAATACCGTCACCCAGTCGGGGCGGTATGACATGACCCCGTGATCCCACTCCGGGTAATGTTTCGGCGGTATGCCCTCATCGGGCGAGGCCGGGCCGGTCACGCGGTCGCGCGCCCCGTGATCGGAGTGGAAGTCGTCCTCCTTGTCGGTGTCCTCGAGGAAGATCCACAGGAAGCGGTTGTCGTCGCGATACGGAACTTCCGTGTCCTCGAACCAGATCTTGGGCTTGCGGAAGGCCGGGCTGTATTGCTCCGCCAGCCATTGCACGCCAAGCTCCGGGGCGATTTTCGTGTCGTGGGGATCAGCCGCCATGCGCCTGGCGAACAGCCCGGCATAGCGGATGATCTCCTCGTCCTCGTAGCCATGGCCCCCGGGGTTGAGCATGGCGTAGGAGAGCATGGCCAGCCTGTGGCGGATGCACGAATGATCCTCCGGACAGGCATCGGGCCGCGGGCGCGGGTGCATCTTCAGCCACAGTCGGCGCAGGCCCGGATAGCGCCGCATGGCCAGCCACTCGACGCGCGCGTCCTCGAACGTCTCGATGGCCAGGTGCTGAAAGGGGCTGAAATTGTCGGCCAGGAAGGGGCGCGTCCAGGTGGCGTGCGCCGCCATGTGGGCTATGGCCGCGCGGTAGCGGTCAAGGCCGCTCACCCCGTGGGCGTCTTCATAGACATCCGGTATGTGCAGCCCCAGCCTGTCCAGGTGCGGGCGCGGACGGCGCATCTGGTCGAATATTTCCGAATAGGGCCGGAAGTCCGCCTCGATGTCCCAGAAGGCGCGCAGATACATGCGCAAGGAGCGTTCGTTGTCGATATAGAGCGTGCCGCTGCGCTCGCGCTGCAAGGCGGCGTGGGCGTCCGCCGTCTGCAGGGAGAAATAATCGGGCAGCCGCCACGGCTGTGACGAATACACGCGTATGCCGTATTCCGCCCAGTTCTTCACTCCGCCCACCGGCAGGCGCGAGAACAGTTGCGGGGCGCTCCGCGCCAGCGGCTCGGCGGCCTCGTTGGCCACCTTGGCGGTGTGTTGCATGATGCGCATCCAGTCGCGCAGCAATTCCGCGTCACGCACGCGGCGGGCCACGAAGGGCAGGTTCTGCAAGAAAGGCGCGATCGCCTTGCCCGCCGTAAGGTCGGACAGGGTGCGGGCGCAATCGGCCACCGCCAATATGACCCCCTCGCCGCAATGGCGCGCCACCTCCGGCATCTCCTCCAGGAAGATGACCGGCAAATCCTTGCCGCGGCCCAGCGAACAGACTATGTCGGCTCCCTCGAGCCATTTCTCCACGCCCCTGTTGCTCAGCGTGCCCATGGCCTCGGCCAGCGCATCGGCGAAAATGTCGTCAATGCGCGAAACCGGGCAGCGCAGGCGCTTGCGCCAGGTGGCTATGTCGGCATCGGTCAGGGGCATGGCCGTCCCGTCAATCCAGTATCATGTCGACGGCGTGGAAGAGGGTCTCGCGTATATCGGCATCGTCGGTTATGGGGCGCACCATGGCCATGTTGGCCGCCGCCTTCGGCTCGACGCCCCCGGCGATGAGCTGCCCGGCATAGACCGCCAGGCGGGTGGATATGCCCTCGTCCAGCCCGTGACCCTTGAGCGCGCGCGCCTTGGCGGCCACTTCCACCAGCTTGCCGGCCATGGCCTCGTCGATGCCGGCCTCGCGCGCGATGATGGCCGTCTCCACCTCCGCCTCCGGGTAGTCGAAGTCCAGCCCCGTGAAGCGCTGCTTGGTGGACTGCTTGAGGTCCTTCATGATGCTCTGGTAGCCGGGGTTGTAGGAGATGACGAGCTGAAAGTCCGGGTGGGCGGTGACGATCTCGCCTTTCTTGTCCAGCGGCAGGGTGCGGCGGTGATCGGTGAGCGGATGGATGACCACCGTGGTGTCCTGGCGCGCCTCGACGATCTCGTCGAGATAGCAGATGGCGCCGATGCGCGCGGCGATGGTCAGCGGCCCGTCGGCCCAGCGTGTGCCCTCGGCATCGAGAAGGAAGCGCCCCACGAGATCAGCCGCCGTCATGTCCTCGTTGCAGGCCACGGTAATCAGCGGCTTCTTCAGCTTCCACGCCATGTATTCGACAAAGCGCGATTTGCCGCAGCCGGTGGGGCCTTTCAGCATCACCGGCAGGCGCCGCGCGTAGGCCGCCTCGTAAAGCGCCACCTCGTCGCCGGTGGGCTGGTAGAATGGTTCTTCCTTTATCAGGTATTGAGCGGTGTCACTCATGGTTGCGGAGCCTCTCGTCGGGTGGCTGGCGGCGGGTGCGATCCGGATTGCCGGAGCCGCCCATGCCGCCCCTGCATGGTGGTTGCTAAAAAAAGGGGCCGGGGCGAAACGCCCG
>CAZXTT010000071.1:0-8173 GCA_964643775.1 uncultured Rhizobiaceae bacterium
GCTCACGCCGCTGCCGGTGTTCGGGGTGCCCATCCAGTCGCGCGCCCTTTCGGGCAAGGACAGCCTGCTGTCGATCGTCCAGATGCCGGCGGGGGTCCCGGTGGGCACGCTGGCCATCGGCAAGGCCGGGGCGGTCAACGCGGCGCTGCTGGCTGTTTCCGTGCTGGCCCTGGAAGACGGCGAGCTGGCCGAACGGCTGGACGAATGGCGGGCGCGCCAGACGGCCTCGGTGGGCGAATATCCGGTGGACGGGGAGGACAGCGCATGAAGCCCATCGCGCCCGGCGGCGCAGTTGGCATTCTCGGCGGTGGGCAACTGGGGCGCATGCTGGCCCTGGCCGCCGCGCGGCTCGGCCTCAAGGCGCACATATACGCGCCGGAGGGCGACAACCCGGCCTTCGACGTGGCCGCCGCCCACACCTGCGCGCCATATGACGACGAGGCGGCTCTCGCGGCCTTCGCCGAGGCGGTGGACGTAATCACCTATGAATTCGAGAACATCCCGGCGGCGGCGGTTTCCTTCCTCGAGGAAAGAAAGCCGCTGAAGCCATCGCGGCGGGCGCTGGAGACGGCCCAGGACAGGTGGAGCGAGAAGAGCTTCATGGCCGGGCTTGGCCTGCCGGTGGCCCCCTTCGCCAGGGTGGATGATGCCGCTTCCGCCGCCACGGCCGTGGGCGTCACCGGCATTCCGGCGGTGCTCAAGACGCGGCGCTTCGGCTATGACGGCAAGGGGCAGGCGATGATCCGCGATGCCGCCGGCCTGCTGGCGGCGTGGGAGGAGCTGGGCGAGGTTCCGTGCATACTGGAGGGATTCGTCGATTTCGCCTGCGAGGTGTCGGTGGTGGCGGCGCGCAACGGCGCGGGGGAGTTCGCCGCCTACGACATGCCGCTGAACGTGCACGAGAACCACATATTGCGCACCTCCACGGTGCCCGGCGGGCTGGCCGATGAAACGCGGGAAAAGGCGAATGCGATGGCGCGGGCGATCGCCGAGGCGCTGGATTACGAGGGCGTGCTGGCGGTGGAGATGTTCGTGGTGCGCGACGACGGCGGCGAGCGGCTGGTGATAAACGAGATGGCCCCGCGGGTGCACAATTCCGGCCACTGGACGATGGACGCCTGCGTCACCGATCAGTTCGAGCAGCACATCAGGGCGGTGGCCGGCTGGCCGCTGGGCGGCACGCGCCGGCACAGCGACTGCCGGATGACCAACATCCTGGGCGACGAGGTGAACGGCTGGGAGAAGCTGGCCGCCGAGCCGGATGCGGCGGTGCACATCTACGGCAAGCGCGAGGCAAGGCCGGGGCGCAAGATGGGCCACGTCAACCGCCTCGGGGTCCGCTCTCAATAAATGCATGGCGCCAGTTGCCGCAGCGCCATTGACCAAAGTCATTCCTCCGCCGATTCCATTGCAGCTATTATTGTGCTATGCAGATCTGGTGACTGCCGGGACACGAGGGCGCATGGGGGCGTTTGAGGGGATGCCAGAATGCTCCATGAGAGTGATGACCGGGGGCTTGAGAAACCGCGCTTGCCGTGGTTCATGACGGTATTCGTTATTGCCGGGGTTTTGTCCGCCGGGATGGTCGGCGGTGTCTACCTGTTTTCCCGCTCGCAGGCCTCGGCCACGGCGCTGGAGGCCGAGGAGGCGGCCGTGCGGGCCATTCCCCCCATGGCGCGGGGCGCCAGCGGCCTGCCCATTCCGCGTTTTGTTTCCCTCAAGAGCGATGATGTGCGGGTGCGGCGCGGGCCTTCCAGCCAGTATTCGGTGGCCTGGGAATACAAGACGCGCGGCCTGCCCTTGGAGGTGGTGGCCGAGCTGGAACAATGGCGGCGCATACGCGACGCCGATGGCGACGAGGGCTGGATCAGGCAGGACTATCTCTCCGGCTGGCGCACCGTGATGGTGGCCCCGTGGAGCAGGGGCAAGCACTTCACCATGCGCCAGTTGCCCCGGCCGGATGGCAAGGCGGTGGCCGAACTGGCTTCCGGGGTCGTGGCGCGGGTTCATGAATGCAGCGGCCAATGGTGCCGCCTGACGGTGGGCCGCTATTCGGGCTGGATGGAACAATCCCTGTTGTGGGGCGTTTATGCCGGGGAGGCATTCTCCGAAAAGCAGCGCGGCGGCTGAGCGATATCCCCCTCAAGCCCTTGCCTGCAGACCATGATCGGCAACATTTTTACTTGACCGGCCGCGCGGGGAAGTGGGCGAGCAGCAATCCGCGCCCTTCCTTCAGTGAAATGCGCAGCGGGCCGTGGGCCTCGTTGGACAGCGGGCGGCTGGAGCCGAGCGGCAGGCTGGCATTCTCAAGCGGCCAGCGCGCGCCGCTGATGCTCACTCCCGCAAGCGGCGTGAGGCCGATAATGGAAAAGCGCGTGCCTTCTGGCAAATCGGGGCGGGTTTCGCCGGGCAGCAGGGGCCAGGCTTCTTCCACCCCCGATGTGGCCAGCGCCGGTATGTGGCGTTCGGCCAGCTCCACCAGTTGCGTCAGGTGAGCGAGGGCATGATCGGTGCGTCCGCCGAAGGCCCCGGCCAGCACGATACGGCTTGCTCCTTCTTTCACGGCATGGGCGATGGCCAGCGCGCCGTCGGTCATGTCCTTGGCCGCCGGATGCTCCTGGCGGGGGACATCCGGCCAGTCGTTTATCAGGGGGGCGGGTGAGGAATCGAAGTCGCCTATCCACAGCTCCGGCGCCACCCCGAGGGCGGCGGCATGGCGCATTCCGCCATCGGCGGCGACCACGCGCGCGCCGTGGATTTGATCGCGCAGGCGCCGGGTGGGAGACAGGTTTCCGGCCAGAAGGACAGCCCATGTGGTCATGATTGGCGTGATCCAGGGTTCACGGGGCCGTGGCCGCGTCCGCGCCACGCATTTATTGAGTCCAGCCCCTGGAGCATTTTCCAATCAAATTGGGGCATTCTGGTGGGCTCTTTTGCACCATCGGCGGCGCAATGCCCCTTGCCAATAGCGCCACTATTGGCAGCGGAACCGCTTGCCACTGGCACAAAACCACTCCACCAGAAGACCCAATTTGGAAAATGCTCTAGCGGAAGCTCAGCGGCGACACCTTCAGGGTGTCATCGAGGGCCGCTGCCTTGCGTATGGAGGCCAGCGGGCGCAGGGTCAGCAGGTCACCCTTGCCGGAGCGGTTGACCTTCTGGTGGCGGGCCTTGGCATGTCCCCTGATGGTGGGCAGGGGCAGCATGCTGGCGCGCGCCGCGGAGAGGCGCGGATCGACGGCGTCCTGCGCGTTTTCCATGGGCACCGGCGCGCCATTGTAGCGGATCATGGCTTCCGGCGAATTGTAGACGCGCCCCGCGAGGTTGTCGCCCTTGCCCGCTGCGCCCCGGACGCTGGCCAGCCTCATGGGGTCGATAAGCGGCACGCCGCGGGCCTTGCCGGAGATTATGTCGAGCGCCAGATCGCCCTTGCCGGAGCGGTTGACGCGCGGATACTGGCGCGTGGTGCGCTCTTCGCGGGCCATGTTGGCGATTATCATGCCGATCTGATCACGCGAGGAATTGCTGCTGGCGAAGTTGGTGACGGTGGCGGGGGCCGATGCGGGAGCGATCTCCATGGTGGCGGCGGCCTGCACCAGCACCTGGTAGGGGCGCGGGCGCGGCAGCGGGGCGCTGGCCACGCGGGCGCCGGCGGGAAGCTTCCCGATCAGGTTGAGCGGGCCGCCGGCGGAAGCCTTTGCGGCAGCGGCCCTCCTGGCCGAGGCGACGATCACCGGCTTGCTCTTGCCGCCATTGCGGAAGATGCTCTTGCGCTTGGCGTAGGCTATCATGAAGCCACCCGGACGGCGATAGCGCTTGCCGATCATGGAGCGGTACTTGCGCACCACGTAGGCATACTTGCGCGCCGGCAGGCGCGGCCAATGGCGCACCGAGCCGGTGTCCACGTGGATGAAGCCGTTGTGGCCGTAATAGCCCACCCCGCCGATGCCGTAGGCGAGCGCCAAGTAGCGTATGCGGCTGGTGGGAATGTCGGGGAACTTGAAATCTATGGCCTGACCGGTGATATGGCGGGAGCGGCGCGCCACGTGGCGCCCAATGCGCCGCAGCATGGCGTTGGTGGCCGCCGAGCGGTGGCCGGAAATGATATGCACGGGCTCCTTCGACCCCAGGTCCTCGTGCAGTTTCCACACCAGGTCGATGGTGCGCGGGTCGATGCGCTTGATACGGTTGTTGCGCCAGTCACGCAGGAACCAGTTGAGCTTTTTCAGTCCGGAGGGGATGAAGCGCCCGTCCTTCCAGTAGGCGACGGTGATGCGCTCCTTGGTGTGGACGTGATACATGGAGATGACGCGGGTCTCGGCATTGGCGGCAGAAGCCGTGGCCGCCCATCCGGAGAGGGCGCAAACAGCGGCAAGTGTCGCATGCCTGAAAAACTTCATGAACCCACCCGCGATTACCGCCTCGGAAGAGAAGAACACCTTACGCATATTCACTAACGCTGACCGGGATTATGGCGTCCCCGATTCCCCTTTTTCAAGTTACAGTCAGCAGCCGCATCCTTGAAATTCAACTCAAGAACAGCAAATGCCTCAGGGTTCGCGCTCCGTCCGTATCAAGCCGCCGGAGAATACCCCAATCCCACCTGCGCGCCCTTGTTCCCACAAGAATGCGGCCACCTTTGGGCAAGTGACTTGAAAGGATAATCCCCAATGATGCTTAATTTATCATTAAACGGCCATTGAGTGCAATGGTTTATGGCTCAAGGTTAACCGCGGCGGCATCAGGCGCGGCGGCGTCAATCACCCTGGCGGGTGTTGCGCTCTATCTGGCGCTGGCAGAGCACCGTGTGAGCCTGAAGGCGATAGTGAAAAGAGCGGCGCAGGCCCAGCCAGAGGCCGATCAGGCCGAGAATCACCGCCCCACCGATGGCGGAGACGAGGAGCGGATCGAGGCCGGTGCTCCACAGCATCATGGCGAGCGGCCCGTCCAGGCCCAGCAGCGCGCCGATGGCGGCGCCGATGACTATCCCCATGGCGGTATAGATGAAGGTGACGCGCGCCGCCTTGGCCATGAGCTTGTCGGCGAACCTGGTGAGGATATCCTCGTTGTATTCGGTCATGAGCCGGAATCCCGCTTTTCATCCTTTCCCGCCAGTTGCCGCGAGCGCTCTTCCGCCGCCGCCACGGCGCGCTCCATGAGGGCGCACAGGCCGTCATCGGCCATCAATACCTCAAGCGCCGCCTGCGTGGTGCCGCCGGGCGAGGTGACGGCGGCGCGCAGGTCCCCGGGGGGCTGCCCCGACTGCTCCATGAGCGCCGCGGCCCCGGTCACGGTGGCGCGCGCCAGCTTGCCCGCCAGCTCCGCCTCCAGCCCCAGCTTACGCCCGGCATGGCCCAGGCATTCGGCGAGCAGGAACACGTAGGCCGGGCCAGAGCCGGAGACGGCGGTCACCGCGTCTATCTGCTCCTCGCTTTCCACTTCCACCACCTCGCCGAGGGCGGCCAGCAGTTGGCGGGCCAGTTCCTTCTGTTCGCCGGTGACCTCCGCGCTGGCGGCGAAACCCGTTATGCCGCGGCCGATGGCCGAAGGCGTGTTGGGCATGGCGCGGATTACCGGCGCGGCGGGGCCGAAATGGGCCTTGAAGGAGGCCATGTCGCGCCCCGCGGCGATGGACAGGACGAGCGGCGGGCGGGCGGCGAACAATGGCGCGACGGGGGCGAGCGCCTCGTCCATGACCTGCGGCTTGACGGCGGCCACCAGCAAGGCGGCCTTCGCCATTTCCCGCGCATCCGGGTTCAGGGATATGGAATGAGCGGCGATGGCCTGCGCGGCTTGCGGCGAGGGGGCGGGGTCGCGGACCATTATCCGCGACGCATCCACCCCGGCCTTTAGCCAGCCCTCCAGCATCGCCGCGCCCATGCGGCCGGCGCCAAGCAGCAACAGCGGGCCGGGCAGGGAGATGGTGGTCATGGCTTGCTCTCGTATTGCTCAGGCCTCTCCGGCGGTTTCGAACAGGCAGGCGTCGAGCGCCTCGCTGGCGCTGCGCCCGGCCCACAGGACGAACTGGAATGCCGGATAATAGCGCTCGCAGGCGCTGATGGCCAGATGGATGAGTGACTGGCACTGGGTCTCGCTGACCGGCGCGCCCCCGGCCAGGTTGAGGCTGTCGCGATAGAGCGCCAGCCCTTCGTTCTCCCAGTATTCGAAATGGCCCATGAGCAGGCGCTCGTTGATGCGGCCGACGAGGCGCGCCATCTCGCCGCCGCGCGCCGCCCTGGCCTTGAGGGAGAACATGCAGGCCAGTTGCAGGCTCTCCAGCTCATCGTGCCAGCCGAGGGTGAGCTGATAGTCGGCATGGTCGCCGGTGACTATGAGCTGCGCCTCGCTTTCGCCGGAGCGCACGAGCGGCCAGTCGTGGCGGGCGGCCAGCATCTCCACCATGTCGAGGGGATCGGCGGCGCTTGTTTCTTCGTGCAGGCGGTGTGCGGCACCCATGATGCGCTCCTGGATTTTGGCCGTGAGGTCATTTCGCTGGCGCGATGATGCGGCGAATCACCACATCAACGGCCAGTGACAGCCTGCCGCATGGCGAATCGGCGGGCAAGGGCGGGAGGCCCTTCCTCCACAGGAGGAGGGGCGATGCGAGTCAACTTGCCGCACCCGGAGCATTCGTCCGATTATTTTCAGGCTGGTGGCCCGCCACGTGGCGGCAACCGGCATCATGGATTTATTGAGACCAGACCCCGGCCTATTTATTCACCGCCCGCAGGACGGTGGCCAGCATGGGGAAAACGCCAT
The DNA here is from genome assembly GCA_964643775.1 of uncultured Rhizobiaceae bacterium. GTDB lineage: Bacteria > Pseudomonadota > Alphaproteobacteria > Rhizobiales > Aestuariivirgaceae > Thermopetrobacter. Next base: position 6,760 of record CAZXTT010000071.1, read on the forward strand.
CGGCGGCGGCCAGGATGTTGCCGGTTTTCATGGGGTCGGGGCCGCCGTCGAGGTCTTCCACCCGTCCGCCTGCCTCGCGCACCATGAGGATGCCGGCGGCTATGTCCCAGCTTTGCAGGCCGCGCTCCCAGAAGCCGTCGAAGCGCCCCGCCGCCACCCAGGCGAAATCGAGCGAGGCGGCGCCATAGCGGCGCAGGCCGGCCACCTGCTCCTGCACCACCGCCAGTTCGCGGCGGAACAGCGCAAGGTCGGAGCGGCCGCGGTGCGGGCAGCCGTTGACGATCACCGCCTCGGACAGCCCCTTGCGGGCCGAGCAGCGGATGCGGCGGTTGTTGAGGAATGCCCCCCTGCCCCGCTCGGCGTGGAACAACTCGTCGGAGATGGGATTGTAGATGACGCCGGCTATCAGGTCGGGGCCCTTTTTCAGGGCGATGGACATGGCGAAGTGGGGGATGCCGTGGATGAAGTTGGTGGTGCCGTCCACCGGGTCGATGATCCAGTAATGCTCGCCATCGCCCCTTTCGTCCGTTCCCTCCTCTAGGATGAAGCCGAATGCCGGGCGCGCCTTGTGCAGTTCCTCGCGCAGGATCTCCTCGGTGCGCTTGTCGGCGCGGGTGACGAAATCGGCCGGGCCCTTGCGCGACACCTGGAGGTTTTCCACCTCGCCGAAATCGCGGCACAGGGGGCGCGCCGCCTTGCGGGCGGCCCTGACCATTACATTGATGAGCGGCGAGTAGGCCATGCGAGTTTTCCTGACAAGCGGGTGTTGAGCAGCGGCGGAAGGGCGGTGAGCCGGGGCATTACCCCTCGGCGCGTTTCACGTAGGTGCAGTCCTCGGTGTTGACGACTATCTTCTCACCGGCGGTGATGAAGGGCGGCACCATGATGCGCAGGCCGTTCTCCAGCATGGCGGGCTTGTAGGAGGAGGCGGCCGTCTGGCCCTTGACCACCGGGTCGGCCTCGCTGACCTCCAGCGTCACGTGCTGGGGCAGGGATACGCCGAGCGGCTTGCCCTCGTGGGATTCCACGGTGACCACCATGCCGTCCTGCAGGAAGGCGGCGCGCTCGCCGACGAAATCGCGCGGCAGCTCTATCTGGTCGTAGGTTTCCATGTCCATGAAAACCAGCATGTCGCCCTGTTCGTAGAGATACTGGTAGTCCTTCTGCTCCAGCCGCACGCGCTCGACGTTCTCCGAGGCGCGGAAGCGCTCGTTGAGCTTGGTGTTGCCTACCACCGATTTCATCTCCACCTGGGCGAAGGCGCCGCCCTTGCCGGGCTTGACGTGCTCCACCTTGACCACCACCCAGAGCTGATCCTTGTGCATGAGCACGTTGCCCGGCTTTATCTCGTTGCCCTGTATCTTCATCGCCTGTGCATCCCGTGTTTTGCGTGAATCGCTGGCCTTCAATAGAG